>JAGWML010000140.1 GCA_028873155.1 Acidobacteriota bacterium | reverse complement strand
AAGGCACGATTGCCGTTTATGACCTGGGCGGCGGCACATTTGATATTTCGATTCTCAAGCTGCGTGACGGCATCTTTGAGGTGCAGTCTACCAACGGCGACACGCACCTAGGCGGCGATGACATTGACAATCTGCTGCTGACGATTGCGCTGGATGAGATTCACGCCGAGCACGGCGTGAATCTGCGCCAGCATCCCGGCGCGGTGCAGGCGCTGCGCAAGGCGGCGATTGACGGGAAGATTCGACTCTCTGCGGAGCAATCGGCGCTGTTCGATATTGAACTGCCGAACGGCGACCGCTATCAGCGCGAGATTCCGCGTGCGGTGTTTGAGCAACTGATTGAGCCTATTCTGGAGCGGACCTCTGCCCCCTGCAAGCAGGCGATGGCGGATGCAGGCATTGTGCCGGAGCAGATTGACGAAGTGGTGATGGTGGGCGGTTCGACGCGCATTCCCGCGGTGCGACAGCTTGTGGATGAGCTGTTTCATCTGTCGGCGCGCGGCAAGAAGCCGCATACGGACCTGAACCCGGACGAAGTGGTGGCGTTGGGCGCAGCGGTGCAGGCGGAGATTCTGGCGGGCACGGCGAAGAACACCGAAGACCTGCTGCTGCTGGATGTGACGCCGCTTTCGCTGGGCATTGAAGCGCTGGGTGGTGTAGTGGCGCGCATCATTCCGCGTAACTCAACGATTCCTGCTTCGGCGACGGAGCACTTCACCACGGGCGTAGACGGGCAGACCAATGTCGCGATTCATGTGGTGCAGGGCGAGCGCGAACTTGCGGCAGACTGCCGATCGCTGGCTCGATTTGATTTGAAGGGCATTCCGCCGATGACGGCAGGGCTGCCTCGCATCGAGGTGAAGTTTCTCATCGATGCCGATGGCATTCTGCAGGTGTCTGCGCGCGAGCAGCGCAGCGGCAAACAGGCGCAGATTGAGGTGAAGCCCACCTACGGCCTGACGGATGAGCAGGTGGAGAGCATGATTCTGGAGTCGTTCGATCATGCGGAAGCGGACTTTGCCGCGCGGCTGCTGATTGAGGCGCGGAATGAATCGGAGACGATTCTGTCAAATGTGGAGCGGGCGCGGCAGCACGCAGCGTGGGCGCTGCTCACCGCTGAGGAGCTGCATACAATCGACGTGGCGGAGAGGCGCCTGACCGCGGCGAGGCTCGGAACCGACCTGAACGCGCTGCGGCATGCCATTGTGGTGCTCGACCTTGCGACGCGCAGGCTGGCGGAGCTGATGATGGATGCGGCGGTGACAGAGGCGATTCGCGGCAAGACAATGCAGGCGGCGGGCGAGGACCTGCATGAAGAACTGACGGCGCCGCATCCGATGGCGCCTGCGGAGTTCAAGTAAAGAAGCCGGCAACGAAGCGAAGAGAAAGATTGGGCTATGAGCGAAGCAAACACAAAGAACATTCCGCCGGAGAAGCTGGTGCGGGTGACGTTTCTGCCGGAAGGCAAGACGGTGGAGTTTGAGTACGGGACCTTGCCGTATGACCACCACGGCAAGCCGATGTCGTTTCTCGATGTGGCGGAGAACTTCGGAATTTTTCTGGATCATGCGTGCGGCGGATCGTGCGCGTGCACCACTTGCCATCTCTGGGTGAAGGAAGGCGACAAGGGCATCAGCGAAGCAGAGGACGATGAGCTGGACCGGTTGGACATGGCAGCGGATCAGCAGCTCAACTCGCGCCTGGGCTGCCAGGCGGTAATCTCCGGGCCGGGAAACTACGTGGTAGAGATTCCCAAGTGGAATCGGAACTACGTGTCGGAAGGCAAGCCGCTGACGCTGGCCGAGAGTAAGTAACCTCGTGAACCTGCTCTGAGAGGATGAGAAAATGCCGCGCGAGATTCACTGGACCGACGTCGAAGAGATTGGCATTCAGTTGCAGGAAAAACATCCCGAGATAGACCCGCTGACGGTTCGGTTCACCGATCTGCATCGCTACGTGACGGAGCTGCCCGGCTTTGCCGATGATCCGGCGAAGTCGAACGAGTCGCGTCTGGAGGCGATCCAGATGGCATGGCACGAAGAGTACGAAGACGCGCAAAACTAGCGCGTCAGGCGCGCGGCAGGCGCACGGTGACGATGGTTCCCTGACCGGGCGTGCTGGCGAGCGTGATGGTGCCGCCGGGTTTCTCGACGACAGCCTTACAGATGGCGAGTCCCAGACCAGCGCCGCCCGTGGCGCGCGAGCGGGATGGATCGCCACGGAAGAAGCGATCGAAGACATGCGGCTGCAGGGCAGGATCGATGCCTTCGCCATGGTCGGCTACGCGCAATTCCACGGCATCGTTCATGACGGTCAGATTCAACTGCACCTGCGAACCGGCAGGGCTGTGCTGGAGCGCATTCAGCAGCAGATTCGAAATCACAAGCTGGCAGTCTTCAACGGTGAGCGGTACGTTTGCCCGTTCGGGCGCGGTCCGCTCGACGCGGACCTGGCGCAGCGCGGCGACGGTTTCCATCTCGCGCATGGTTTCTTCAACACATTGGACGACGTCGCATGTGGCAGGTGCTGACGCGGGTGTGGCAGCGCTTTCGACGCGGGCGAGCGTGAGCATCTTGGCGACGAGGTCTTCAAGCCGGGCCGTGTCAGCGACGCATCGATCAAGGCCGGCCTGATATTCCGCCGGCGTGCGTGTGCGCAGGCCGAGCAGTTGCAGCGACGACTTGACGACCGCGACTGCGGTTTTGAGCTCATGGGCTGCGTCCGAGACGAAGGTGCGCTGCTGGATGAATGCACGTTCCAGGCGCTCCAGAACACTTTCAAGAGCGTGGGTAAGCGGAGCGAGTTCGCGCGTGGAGCGGGCGGTCTCGGGCGGCTCGAACTCCCATGCATCGGCGGAGACGTTGCCGGCGAGCGCAGCGAGTTCGCGCAGCGGCGCCAGGCCGCGGTGGAGCACCCAGGCCACAAGCGGACCGGTGACGAGCAGCAACAGCAGGTTGCCGGCAGCGTAGACCGCTACGGCGTGCCAGATGGCGTCCCAGACGTGCTCCGTAGGCGCGCCGTAGAGAACCGTGACGTGGCGCAGCGTGCCGCCGCCGGGCTCGCCGGGGTCCACGATGCGCGAACCGTGGGCGCGGAGCAGGCGATAGTGCTGGCCATTCACGATGCGGCGCACGAAGCCATCTTTTGCAGCAATTGAATAACCTTCGCCGCTGCCGCTCCAGTTGGCCGATCGTCCCAGCAGGCGGCCGCGCTCATCGTAGACCTCGTAGATATCCTCGGACGGCAGGCGCAGGTCGGCGGTGTCGAGCATGACGTTGTCCTGGGCATCCTCGGCATCCTGCACGGCGCCGAGCACGCTATCCGCGCGGCCATGCAGCATCACGTCAAAGGCGCGGAAGTGCGCGTGGCGCTCGTAGCCCCAGGAGAGGGAGATGACAAGCGCTGCCGCGGCGAACTCCACCGCGAGCACTGCGCCGATCAGTCGCCAGGTGATGGAGCGGCTACTCGTCATGGCCGGGCTCCGTGGCGGCAGCGAGACGGTAGCCGCGTCCGCGCAGAGTTTCAATCACCGGCATGGCATCGGATTCGGCTGCGTCCAGCTTCCTGCGCAGGTTGGACACGTGCGCTTCGATGACGTTGGAGTGGTGCTCCCAGTTGTAGTCGTAAAGGTGCTCGAGGAGCTCGCGTTTGCTGACGACCTTGCGCGGATGGTGCATGAGGTATTCGAGGATGCGGTACTCGGTGGGCGAGAGATCCACAAGCGAGCCGGCGCGCCGCACGGTCTGCTCGAGCGTGTTGACTTCAACATTCACCGCGAAGAGCAGCGGGTGCGCGGCGCCCTTGCCGCGGCGGATCAGCGCCTTCGTTCGAGCAAGAAGTTCACCGAGGTCGAAGGGCTTGGCAAGGTAGTCGTCTGCGCCTGCGTTGAGCAGCTCGATGATGGCTGCTTTGCCTTCTCTGGCAGTGAGGATGAGAACCGGTGTTGAATCCTTGCGCGCACGCAGGCGCTTGAGCACGCCGAGGCCGTCGAGCTTGGGCAGCATCAGGTCGAGGATGACGAGATCGTAGACGCAGCCCCGCGCAAATTCGTCGCCCTCTTCGCCGTCGGCGGCCCAGTCGACGGCGAAGCCCGCGGCATCGCGCAAAGCAGCGGCCAGATTTTCCGCCAGCCGAACCTCGTCTTCCACCAACAGCACGCGCATGGCGAACCTTGCTCCACACCTATTATGGATGCAGCAAGATTAAATGAGCCTGAAGTAAGAGGGTGGTATTGTGGGTTGGATTTCTAATTTGATACGGGTGGGAGGCTGAGAGGGGTGACTGGGAACGGCAAGGCATTGCTTAAGCTGATTGCAGGACTCGGGGTGGCGCTTGTCCCAGCCCCACTTGTTGCGCAGTTCCCAGCAAATGACGTCGAGCGCGCTTGCACTGTCGGGCAGATGAAGGATTCGGTCAAGGTCGGCAAGTTTCTTTTTCGCTCGTACAGAAACCTTGAAAGCGGAGAATCCTGCCTACGGGTGCTTGCGGGTCAGAGGATTATCTTTCAACGCACAAATGACAATGGAGGTCGGTTTCAAATGGGCCAGGCCGCAGACAAGGAATTCGGAATTCCTGCCATTCCCAATGGAACTGACATTACGGGTCGTGGTCGTCCGAACATGATCGTTTCCGCTTACTCGGGCGTAGCGCATTGCTGTCTTCAGCATTACATCTTTGAATTGGAGCCAACGTTCAGACTGCTCGCCACAGTCAATGACATGGATGACGATGCGGCACACTTTGAGCGCGACGGTGATCGATACTATCTTCATACCGCAGATTGGACGTTTGCGTACTGGTGGCAATCGTTTGCGGGATCACCCAATCACTCTGTCGTTTTGCGCTATGTAGACGACGAGAAGGTCGGAGGCTTTCATCTAGCGATGGACAAGATGAGGACTCCGACTCCCACCCCTGAGGAATGGCAAAAGGCAGTTGGATCTGTGCGGCATGAACTGGCACTAGGGCAGAGAAAGATGGCGAACGATCTACCAGATATTTTATGGCAGGAGGTTCTGAACCTTATTTACACGGATCATTCCGAGTTAGCTTGGAAGTTTATTGACGAAGTGAGTCCACTGGCCCAACAAGGAACATATCCGAATCTGGCAGATTTCTGTGGGCGGCTCAAGAAAAGTCCCTACTGGCTCGATCTCGAAGCCACCCTGCGTAACACACCCGCAGCCTGCGCCAATGCGAAGCCGAGCAAACGCTGAGGTGATACCAGTCCGCTCGAATTGTCTCTCCGATGCATTAACCTTATCCCTGCAGGCCAATCTCAATTCACGGACTCCAGCGTGCGCATTGTCCTTTCGAACATTGGCACCTTTGGCGATATCAATCCTCTGATCGCGCTTTCTCTCGAACTCAAACGACGCGGCCACGCGCCGGTGCTGGCGCTGCCGAATGTGTACCGGGCGAAGATTGAGCCGCTGGGGCTGGAGTTTCGCGCGATCCGGCCGGACATTGACCCCACGAACAACGTGCTGGTGGAGATGGTGTATGACGTGAAGCACGGCACGGAGCATGGGCTGCGCGACTTTCTGTTTCCCGCGCTGCGGCAGACCTATGATGACCTGCTGGCGGCGGCGACCGAGCCGGAGCGCGCAGACCTGCTGCTGCTGGGCGAGCTGAATTATGCGGGGCCGCTGGTGGCGGAGGTGACGGGGATCAAGTGGGCGAGCTATGTGCTTGCGCCGCTGTCGTTCTTCTCGGCGTACGATCCGCCGGTGCTGCCGCCGTTTCCGTTGCTGGCGCATGTGGACCGCTTTGCGGGTATGGGGCACGTGATGAACCGGCTGGCGCGGTGGACGACGCGCGCGTGGCCGAAGCCGATCGATGCGCTGCGCCGGGAGCTTGGATTGGGGCGCGGCGCGAATCCATTGTTTGATGCGAAGCACGCGCCGGAGCTGGTGTTGGCGCTCTTCTCGCGCGTGCTGGGCGTCCCACAGAAGGACTGGCCGCCGCATACGCTGATTGCGGGCTTCTGCTTTTACGATTCGGACGCGGGGAACGCCGCGCTGCCCGCGCACCTGGAGGCGTTTCTGGCGGCGGGTGAAGCGCCGATTGTCTTTACGCTGGGGTCGGCGGCGGTGCTGGCGGCGGGGGATTTCTACGAGGTGTCTGCGCAGGCGGCGTTGCAACTGGGGCGGCGTGCGGTGCTCCTGATCGGGGGGGACCCGCGCAACCGGCTGAAGCAGGCGCTGCCGGAATCAATCTGCGTGGCTGAATATGCGCCGTACTCCGCGCTGCTGCCACGGGCCAGGCTGGTGGTGCACCAGGGCGGCGTGGGCACGACGGCGCAGTGCCTGCGCGCGGGCAAGCCAATGCTGATGATGCCCTACTCGCACGATCAGCCGGACAACGCGCGACGCATGCGGCGACTCGGCGTGGCGCGCGTGGTGCAGAAGGCAAGCTACAAGCCGGCACGCGTGGTGCGGGAGTTGCGCGGGATGCTGGACGATGCGGAGCTGGCTGCGCGCGCGGAGGCGGCAGCGGCGCGGCTGCGAGGCGAGGACGGCGTGAAGGCCGCGTGCGATGCGCTGGAGTCGCTGCATGCGCGGAGCGGGACGATGACAGGTTGATTGCTCTGGAGCAGATTTCAAAAAGCCGCAGGAGTAAGAATAAGACATCCCTCAGCGGCTAAAGCCGCATAAAGCGCAGTGATGCATACGGCACGGCTCAAGCCGTGCCCTTTCAAAGCCTGCTTTCTGTGACCCGATGGTGCGCATTGCTGAGAGATGACTTCAGACCCATTCGCCCTTGCGCATGAGCGGTTCGGCGGCGCCGGACGTGGTGATGCCGTCGATGTCGAGCTGGCCGGAGCCGATCATCCAGTCGACGTGAATTAGACTGTCGTTGGCGCCCTTTGCGGCGAGCTCATCAGGTGTGAGCTTTTCGCCGTCGCGCACGCAGGATGTGTAGGCCTGGCCGAGCGCGATGTGGCTGGCGGCGTTCTCGTCGAAGAGTGTGTTGTAAAAGAGCAGGCCGCTGGCGGCGATGGGCGAGGAGTGCGGCACGAGCGCGACCTCGCCGAGGCGGCGCGCGCCATCGTCGGTGGCGATGAGCTTTTCGAGCACTTCCTGACCGCGGGTGGCGCGGGCTTCAACGATGCGGCCCGCTTGAAAGCGCACCTGAATGCCTTCAATCATGGTGCCCTGATGCGAGAGTGGCTTGGTGGCGGTGACGGTGCCGTCGGCGTGGTCCTTGTGCGGTGTGGTGAAGACTTCTTCTGTCGGCATGTTGGGGATGCAGTCGTTGCCGTTGCCGGCGGTGGTGCCGCCGCCGAGCCAGAGATGATCGTCTGCGAGGCCGAGGCGGAAGTCGGTTCCGGGACCGCGATAGTGGAGAGCAGCGTAGCGCTTCGCGTTCAGGAACGCAGCGCGCTGGTGGAGGGTGGCGTCGTGCTGCTGCCAGGCACGGACGGGATCATCCGTGTCGATGCGTGTGGTCGAGAAGATGGCATCCCACAGGCGCGCGATGGCGACGTCGGGCGCGTCGTTGGGGAACATGAGCTCGGCCCATGCGGGCGTGGCGCCGGCGACGATGGTCCAGTTGATGGCGTGGCGCGTGATGAGCTCGAGTGCGGGACGGTAGGCCCTGGAGAGCGAGCGGTCGGCGCGGCTGACCTTGTCGGGATCTTCATTGGAGAGCAGCGCGGGATTGCCGCCGGTGATGGCGAGCCGCGCGGCGTTGCTTTTGTACGCGGCGGCGAGGCCATCGTAATACCACTGCGGCGCGTAGTCGAAGCTGGCGTCGGGAGCGTGGTGGTAGCGCAGGAGCGCGGCTTCGTCGTCGGCGTAGAGCGTGGTGACGAGCTTGGCGCCGGCTCGGTAGGCCTGCTCGGTGATACGGCGCGCGAGCGGAACGGCGTCCAGCGACGCGGTCATGACGAGCTCCTGGCCGGGCTGGAGGCCGAGGCCCACGCGGACTGCGACTTCAGCGAGCAGATCGAGCTTTTGCGTGTGGGTGCGCTCTGGGACGGTGGTGATTGTGCTCATGCGTCGTGTACCTCGCGGGGAAAAGAGTGCGGCGCGCGAACGGATGCGACGCGCCGTTGTGTCTATTGTAG
>JAGWML010000139.1 GCA_028873155.1 Acidobacteriota bacterium | reverse complement strand
GATGGCCGGCCGACAACCTGCACTTCTCCGCTGCGGGAGCTGAGGTCTTGCTGCAAGCTTTCGATGGTGGGATGAATTGGATACAAGGGGCGATGCGGTTGGCGCAGTGGCGTTCACACGCCGAGCAGGGCGGGGCGTGCGAGGACGGCGGCGTGCGTGCCGGCTGCTTCGTGCGCGTGCGCGACCGGCACGGTTGCCAGCTCCCAGGCGGAGCGGTCTTTCATGAGGCGTGAGACCAGGGCGGTGTGCATGAAGTGGCCAGCACGCTCGGCTGCGACGTGGCCCTCGATGCGGCGGCCAGCGAGGGCGAGGTCTCCGATGAGGTCGAGAACCTTGTGACGGACATACTCATCACGGAACCGGAGCGGGCCGTTCTCGGGGCCCTTCGGTCCGAGCACGATCGCGTTCAGCGTGCTGGCGCCGCGGATGAGGCCCATGTCGCGGAGACGCTGCTCATCGGCTTTGTAGCCGAAGGTGCGGGCGGCGGCGATGAGCGCGCCGTAGGTTTCTGCGGCGAGATCGACGCTGGTCTTCTGGCGGCCGATGGGCGCGGGGAAGTCGATGGTGTAGTCGATGCGGTAGCCCTCGCCGGGGTAGACGCCGATGAACTTGTCGCCTTCGCGGACTTCAACCGGCTTGAGGACGCGGATGTACTCGCGGCGGCGGCGCTGGGTGTGGATGCCGGTGCGCTGAATGGCTTCAACGTAGGGCAGTGCGCTGCCGTCGAGGATGGGCAGCTCGAGGTTGTCGAGTTCGACGATGACATTGTCGACGCCCATACCGATGAGGGCGGAGAGCAGGTGCTCGGTGGTGGAGATGAGCACGCCCTGGCGCATGAGGCTGGTGGCGTAGCTGACCTTGGCGACGTTGCGGCCGGTGGCGGGAATCTCGAAGTTGTCGAGGTCTGTGCGGCGGAAGACGATGCCGGAGCCGGCGGGCGCGGGGAGCAGACGCATGGTGACGGGAGCGCCGGAGTGGAGGCCTACCCCTGTGAATTCAAGGGTCTCCGCGATGGTTTGCTCCAGGTGAAACGAAGGCGCCAAGGATACTTCTCCTGCTGTGGAAAACTTGCGCAACCGTTAGGTTAGTCGCGGAGGGGCATCGGCGTCCTGTGGCAATTTTGCAACACTTTGACGCTTTATGAACACCGTTTTAAGGGGCCAGAACCGGCGGGCGCTGTGGTTAAGCTGTCCAGGATCAAAACGATGCACCCATGAGAGCGGATTAGACGGGCAGGGCAAGGGCGGAGTGCCTGCGGATGTTCCCTGAAGAGTTCGCCATCGGGGCATACACGACCCACGGCTACAATCATGCCGTGGATTTGAACGCGAAGAGCCGGGCAGGAGGGCGTTGGCGCTTCTGGGCGGCGCTGGTAGCGGTGTGGGCGCTGGCCGAACTGGGCGGAGCCAGGAGCTGGCCTGACCGGATCGTGGGGCTGCACCTGCCGGACCAATACGAGGAGTTCATGCGCTACGCGGCGCAGGAGACGAACGCGGCGTCGCTGTGTGAGAAGATTCCGTGGTCGGTGTATCTTCCGGCTGGGTGGGACGTGGCGGCATCATATCAACGGTCGGATTGTTACGAGACGATTGCTGGCGACACAAAGGATCCCTGGCTGTGCCTGTATGTGAAGCGACTGGGCTCGCCTGCCATCATTCGTGCTCAGACGTCGATGTGGTCGTGTCTGGGGCGGGCGCGGCGAAACGAGCACAGCGGAATGGCGGTGAGAGACGGCACGCTCCTGCACTATTTTGCGGAGATGGGCTACCGGCCGGACACGATTCAGAACGAGGGCGTGATTGGGCCGCTGATTCGAGTGAAGGATATCTATCGAGGGTTGTCGGATCGATACGGTCTTCAGATTGGGCGGAACGCATCGGGGAATGCGACGGTGGTGGTTCCCGGCACGCTGAGCAAAGACGTACTGATGGCGCGGATTGAGCATGTGATCGGCGCGCGGGATGGGACACTGCCGGGGGCCGGCGTGAGCAGGGAGGACGCAGCGTACCTGGCGGACCTGGCAGCGATGACGCTCCTGGATGCGCGCTGGTGCGAGAGGATTCAAGCGGAGCTGCCGCTGGCAGGCGAGCCGGAGGGATTTCGCAGTGTTTGCCTGTATCAGGTTGCTGTGGAGACCAAAGACGAGGCGCTGTGCGACCGGATTCCGGTACCGGCGGGAATGCGAGTACCGCAGGCATCGCGGCAGGCGACGTGCAGATTTGAGATTGAAAGCAAGGCTCCGAGGACCACGCATTACGCGGCAGCGGTGCCGCAGAGTGAGGACGACGTCGCCAGGCTGCTACAACTGCTGAAGGTGGAGATTCCAACGGCCCAAAGCCTGCCGGAGAGTGAGATTGCGCGGAACTATTGGCAGTTTCTCTTTGACCTTGGGTATGCGCGCACGGCGCAGGAGGCAGCAGCGCGGCAGCGCTTTATTGCGCGTGCGGAGAGCCTGAAGGACGACAAGTTCAAATGAGGGAGACGGGGACGGACATGCTGGCTCGAGAGGAAAGCGCTGTGCCGATGCGGGCGCTTCTGGCGGGGGCGCGGCGCAAAGAGGCTGCGATTGTCGAGCGAACGCGCCGGCTGGTCGCGGCGGAGTCGCCGTCGGACGACAAGGCGGCGGTGGATGCGTGCGCGGCGCTGGCGGCGGCGGAGTGCAAGGCGCTGGGCGGCCGGGTGAAGCTGCACAGGCAGCGAGCGTTTGGGGATGTGGCGGAGGTGCGGTTTGGGCCGAAGCCGAAGACGGGCGCGGGCGCAAGCGTGCTGCTGCTGGGGCATCTGGACACGGTGTGGCCGCTGGGCACGCTGAAGACGATGCCATTCCGCGTGCGCGATGGGCGGCTGTGGGGTCCGGGAACGCTGGACATGAAGGCCGGGGTAGCGATGGCGCTGACGGCGGTGGAGATGCTGACCGAGGCCGGGATGCTGGAGCGGGAGGTGGTGCTGCTGCTGAACAGCGAAGAAGAGCTGGGCAGTCCGGTTTCGCGGCCCATCACGGAGAAGCTGGCGCAGGAGTGCGCGGCGGTGTATGTGCTGGAGCCGGCGCAGGGGCTGGCGTACAAGACGGCGCGCAAAGGCACGGGGAACTGGCGCATCGAGATCAAGGGCGTGGGCGCACATGCCGGCGTGGACTTTGAGAAGGGCGCAAGCGCGGTGCGCGAGCTGGCGCGCGCGGTGGAGACGGTGAGCGGGTGGACCGACCTGAAGCGCGGGCTGACGGTGAGCGTGGGCGTGGTGGGCGGCGGAACAAAGTCGAATGTGATTCCAGCCGAGGCGTGGGCCGAGGTGGACGTGCGGATTGCGCGGAAGGGCGATGGGGCGCGGATGGAGCGGCGGTTTGCAGGACTGAAGGCGCAGGACCGGCGCTGCTCGCTGGCGGTGACGGGCGGCATCAACCGGCCGCCGATGGAGCGGACGCGAGGGACTGTGAAGCTGTTTGAGCGGGCGCGCGCGCTGGCGGCAGATCTGGGGTTTGCGCTGGAGCAAACGGCGACAGGCGGCGCGTCGGATGGGAATTTCACGTCGGCACTGGGCGTGCCGACGCTGGATGGGATGGGCGCTGTGGGCGAGGGCGCGCACGCGAGCCATGAGCACGTGGTGGTGGAGCATCTGGCCACGCGCACGGCGCTGCTGGCGGGGATGCTGGCCGGTTGAACGTATGGCGCGATTGCGGCCGGGGAATCAAGAGGTGGAGGAAGATGTGGCGACTGAAGCGAAATGTTGGACGATGCGTGTGCTGTGTGTTCTCTTGATCGGGATCAGCGCGGCGGTCTTTGGGCAGACCGCACCGCAGGGGGGCGTGGATGTGCTGTGGGCGTATGCGGGCGAGTGGAAGACGCAGACGGAGCACTTTGATACGGCCTACAGCAAGGCGGGCAGCGAGAGCGCGACGCTGCGCAATGAGTGCTGGAAGAACGGCGGCTATGTCGTCTGCAACCAGTACGTGAACGGCGAGTCCAAGGCGCTGCTCGTCTTTACGTGGGACGCAAAGTCGAACGCGTACGACAGCTATCCGATTCCAGCTGGCGGCGGAGAGGCCGGACACGGGACACTGACGATCGAAGGGAACGTGTGGACCTTTCCCTGGCAGATGACGGATGCCGGCGTGACAACGTACTTTCGCGTGGTGAATGTGTTTGCATCATCGGATCGTATTGAGTACCGGCAGGAATTCTCGAAGGACAAGGTTCATTGGACTGTAATGGCGCGAGGCACGGAGGCCAGGTTAGGCGGGCACTGAGCGCAGAGAGGCTGCCGGCACGGAAGCTGAGAGGCCAGGGAACAGGGAAGAATGAATCACCTTTCTCGAGCAGTGAGAATGGGGGAGATTCTGGCGAAAGCGTGATTGCTCCGCTCTTGCAATTAGGGCTTGCTGTTCTTGAGTGGATTGGGTAGTTCTTCCAGGTAATAGCTCATTGTCCAATTGCCAGCCACATTGAAGTAGGCAACCTCCACACGAACCTCATGCGGTAGCGACTTGCCTGCACAGGCTGCATTCTGGATGGCGGTGTAGGTCAGCACCAGTGAGGTTTGATTCGGCTTTTTCACATCAAAGTTCTTCAGCTTGAAGCTGCTGACCCTGCAGGTTCCTGTCTCAATTTGATTGACAAGCTGCTTGCCGTTGTAGGCTCCCGTGAAGCTGGTTACGGTCAGGGCGCCAGACACGATCTTCCCCGCAGAACGGGCATCTCCATCCTTGCGGGCTTGCCAGAGCCTGGCCTGCTTTTCAACCAAGCTCCTGAGCGATGGTTGCGGCGTGCTCAAGCGCGTCGCGTCATATCCTTCGATTCCCACTCTTGCATCTGGTGGAGGATTCTGACCATATCCGCTTAAAAGGGCGAGCGCAAAGATTAGAAGGAAGAGAGCAAATCGCATGGAGCTACCTATTATGGACGGTTTGTCCAGAACTGAACGCACTAAGTATATGCGATCGTTTGCCGATGGTGCTTGGTGCGATCAATGCCGCAGCGTGTAGTTGTCCACGAAGAAGTAAGCGGCGGTGGCGAAGCCGATGGTGACGACGGTCCAGCGCATGGCGCGCTGATTGACCTTGCGGCTGACGTGCGCGCCGAGGTAGCCGCCGACGGCGGCGAGGATGGCCATGACGAGGCAGAACTGCCAGGCGACGCGGCCGGCGAGGATGAAGTTGGCGGTGGGGATGCCGATGGAGACCGCGGCGGTGAGGACCTTGAGGGCGTTCATCTCGTGAATGTCGTGGACGCCGCAGAAGCCGAAGAGGGCCATGGCGAGGAAGCCGCCGCCGGCGCCGAAGTATCCCACGTAGACGCTGACGACGAGCATGCCGATGAGCAGCCAACGTTCATAGCGGCGGCCGCCGGAGAGTGTCTGGAGCCAGCGGCCGAGCGGAAAACTGACCGCGAACAGGACCGCGGCGAAGAGCAGCAGCCAGGGCAGCAGCTCGCGGAAGCGCTGGTTGCCAGTGTGGAGCAGCAGCCAGCCGCCGATTTCTCCCCCGATGCCGGAGGCAAGGCCGATGGGGACAAGGCTCCAGCCGTATTGGCGGAGGAGCGGGCGGTAGGCGACGAGCGACGTGAGCTGGCCGGGCCACAGGGCGACGGTGTTGGTGGCCTGGGCGGTGATGGCCCCGACGCCGATGGCGGTGGTGCTGGCGAGCAGCGCGGGCAGGGAAAGGAACGAGCCGCCGCCGGCGATGGTGTTGAGGATTCCAGCCAGAAAAGAGGCGGAGGGAAGCCAGATTGCGTGAAAAAAATGAAAGAAAAAGGGCTCCATGTCCCACTCTAGTCTGGCAACACATAAAGAGCCATAAAGAGAGCGCGGATACTTGTACGCTGCGGCTCGCATCCGAGGTTGGGGCCGGCTGGTAGACTCGCGGAAGGAAATGCAACGGAGAGATGGAATGCGAGGAACTGCTTTTTTTCTGGTTTTGACGATGGGCGCGATGATGGCGCAGGCGCAGACGGCGGCCAAGCCGGCGACCGGCGCGAAGACCGCGGTGCATCATGCTGCGACAGCGGCGGCGACGCTGCCCCCGGGAGTGCCGCCCGTTCATGCGGTGACGAAGACGGCGTTTGCGCTGCGGTATCAGGACATCAAGATCGGCACGGGCGAGGAAGCGCAGCCGAACTGGGTGTACAGGGTGCATTACACGGGATGGCTGGCGGCGGACGGGCACAAGTTCGACTCGTCGTATGACCATCCCCGGCAGCCGGCGATGGACAAGGATGGCAAGCCGGTGATGGGCGAAGACGGCAAGCCGAAGCTGGGCGATGCGGAGCCGATCGCTTTCCCGCAGGGATATGGGCGAGTGATTCCGGGGTTCGACCAGGGATTTGCGGGGATGCATGTGGGCGGCAAGCGGCGGCTGTTCATTCCGTGGCAACTGGCGTACGGGGCGAAGGGACGGCCGGGGCCGGACGCGGCGCATCCGGGCATTCCACCGAAGGCTGACCTGATCTTTGATGTGGAGCTGGTGGACCAGAAGGAGATGCAGATGCCGATGGGGCATCCGGGGATGATGGGCGGCGGAATGCCGGGCCATCCCGGCGCGCCGATGCCGCCGGGCCATCCGCCGGTGACGCCGGGGACGGCACAGCCCGCGCAGCCTGCCGCGCCGGCGGAGCCGGCCAAGCCCGCAACGCCGCCGAATCCGGCGCAGCCGCAGCAGTAAGAGACTCAGCAACAGAGACGGACAAAGCGGCCCACCTTCGCTGCAACGCTTGTATTGCGCAGGGTGGGCCGTGCTGCGTGCGGAGGTGTCTGTGAAGAGTAATTCAGGAAGTCGTGCCCCAGCGCGCTGGTAGCGAACCCTCGAGGCGAGCGCCGTCTCTCAGGCTGGCGCTTTCCATCTGGTTTCGAGCGGACGCTCGCGGCGCATCGAAAAGCCGTGCTTCCGATGCACCCTGGCTTGAATGAAACTCCTTGCTCTGAGGGCGGCTCGTTGCCGGATCAAGGACCGCTCCCACTCGAGAGCTAGCCGAGCAGGTCACCGGCGATTCCGGGCGCAGCCTTGAGCGCGGCGTCAATCTGCGCCTGGTCCTTGCCGCCAGCTTCGGCGATCTCCGGCTTGCCGCCGCCGCTGCCGCCCACGAGTTTAGCCACTGCGCCGACGAGCTTGCCGGCCTGGATGCGCTGGACGAGGCCCGGCGTGACGCCCGCGATGATGGCTACCTTGCCTTCCGGTTGCGCGGAGGCGAGGACGACGACGCCTTCGCCGAGCTTCTGCTTGAGGTTATCGACGAGCGTGCGAAGCTGGCCGCGCTCCAGTGCGTCGGCGCGGAGCGTGACCAGGCGAACGCCTTTGACCTCGACGGTGTGGCTGAGAGCATCGTCCAGCGCGCCCGCGGCGGATTTCATGCGCATCTCTTCGAGCTCGCGGCGCAGGCGCTTCATCTCTTCTTCCTGGCTGGCAAACTTGGCGCGGAGGCCTTCGGTGAGGTTGTCGACGGAGGGAACATATGGGCCGGCGAGCTTGGCGACCTCGAAATCGCGACGGAAGGTGGAGAGCGAGCCGAGGCCGCTGATGGCCTCAATGCGGCGCACGCCGCTGGAGACAGCGCCCTCGCTGGTGAGCTTGAAGAGGCCGATTTCGCCAGTGGCCGCGGTGTGCGTTCCGCCGCAGAGCTCGGTGGAGAAGCCGTCGGAGAGCTTCACCACGCGGACCTTGTCGCCGTATTTTTCGCCGAAGAGGGCCATGGCGTGGTACTCGTTGACGGCAACGTCGATGGGCACGTCTTCCAGCGTTTCGACGCGGGCGTTGGAGAGGACTTCGCGGTTGACGATGTCCTCGATCTCCTGGAGCTCTTCGTCGGCCACCTGCGCGAAGTGGGAGAAGTCGAAGCGGAGGCGCGTGGGCTCGACGGAGGAGCCGGCCTGCTTGACGTGGGTGCCGAGGACCTGGCGCAGCGCGGCGTGGAGCAGGTGGGTGCCGGTGTGGTTGCGGCGGATGGCGTCGCGGCGTTGTCCATCGACCACGGTGTTGACGCGGTCGCCTACGGCCAGCGCTTGCTTGAGGATGGCCTTGTGCGCGCGCACGCCTTGCACGGGCGCTACGCAGCCGGTGATTTCGGCTACGGTGGAGTTGCCGTCCGCGGTCAGGAAAAAACCGGTGTCGCCGGTCTGGCCGCCGGAGTCGGC
>JAGWML010000138.1 GCA_028873155.1 Acidobacteriota bacterium | reverse complement strand
GATACTCGCCGGGGATGAATGGCTGGCCGTAGAAGGCGAGCGGCACGTGGCGGTCATAGGACCACGGGGTGAAATGGTTGGTGCCGGCAAAGGCGCTGGCGCCGGCGAGTTGGTAGGGGTCGAGGATGGCCATGACGTACCAGTTGCCGTGATCCACGACGCTGTGGGCGAGGATGCGGCCCCAGTCCGACGGCGGCAGAGGGCCGTTGGCGAGCTGGAGGCGGGTGTAGACGTAGCGCAGGTGGGGCGTGACGGGCAGGCGATGGTCGGCGGGCAGAGGGCCGCCGGCTTTGGGCGCAAGCGCGGCGACAGCACCGGGGAGCAATTCGGCGAGCTCGTTCTCGGCGGCGGCTTCGTCGATGTGGAGCCTGGCGTAGGTGCGCTTGTCGAGAACGATGTAGGGCAGGTCCGGGCCGGGGAGCAGGTATGCGAGCTTCTGGCCGGGCGAGTGGCGCTGGTTGAGATCGGCGTTGAGCGCGGCGTAGACCTTCTTCATATCGACGGCGGCGGCCTGGATGCCGAGTTTGGCAGCTTCGCCGGGAACGGGCGCGATGCCGTGATCGGCGGTGAGGGCGAGCCAGACGTTGTTGAGGCCGATGTTCTTGTCGAGCCAGGAAAAGAATGTGCCGAGGTCCTGGTCGAGGCTGAGGATCATGTTGTTTTCGGAGTCGGAGTCGGGGCCGAACTGATGGCCCTGAATGTCGTTGGCGGACAGCGAGACGACGACGAGGTCGGTGACGCCGCGCTGGCCGAGTTGTTCGCCGGTGATGAGGGCCTTAGTGAAGTCGAGCTCGTAGCGATTGGCGGCGGGGGTGCGGCCGACGAGCTCGTAGAACTGCGTGGTGCCGGGAACGCTGGCTTCCTGCTCGGCCTGTGCGATGCGGCCGCCGTGGTTGAAGGCTGCGGCCCACTCGGGCAGGTGCTGCATGTAGTAGGTGGAGGTGGTGAACTGGCCGCTGTCCTGGTCGATCCAGAAGGCGCCGTTGGCGGCCTGGCCGGCGGGCAGGATGGCTGCGCGGTCTTTGAGGGAGACGCCGTAGACGCGGGCGCGGCCCTGCGTGGCGAGGCGGAGCTCATCGCCGATGGTGGTGGCGCGGAGATTGAGCGGCGATGCGCCGATGACGAATCCGGGTGCGTCCGCGGGTGCGCCGGGCTGGTTGGCGGGGATGGATGCGGGAGGCAGATCGACAAGCTGGTAGCGCTCGTCTTCCACGGAACTGACCTGGTGGTCGTAGCCGCGAGCGGCGTCCCACCACTCGTTCGATTCGATGCCGTGGCCGTCGGTGTAGGCGCCGGTTCCGATGGTGGAGTGGCCGGGGGCGGTCTTGGTGTTGGCGTAGTCGTAGTAGCAGTCAGTGAACCAGGCGCCCTCTTTCATGAAGAGGTTGAAGCCGCGACCCTTGAAGTCCGCCGCATGGCGATTGAGGTAGTCGGCGCGGAACTGGTCAATGACGACGATGACGATGAGCTTGGGCTTGCCGATGAAGGCCTGGGCGCGGGCGAGCACGGGCACGAGCAGCGCAAGGGAGAGCAGGACGATCCGGAGCAGGAAAGCGCGAGGGGCGATCGTGTGGTTTCGCATCCTCCCGATTATAGGAAACCCGGAACGCGCGAGTGCGCCGGGGCGAGTGGGATTCGAGGCGCGGCGCAATTTTTCATCGAGAATTTGCAGGACAAGCCGGGTGGCTACGGGCCGGGATACGCGCTGCCTTTGCACTCGGGGTTGACGGGAAATTGATTGCCGCCGGCGAAGATCTGCATGAGCCAGAGGTAGGTGGTGAGGTGGTGCTGACAGGCGATGGAGTCGTTGAGCGAGTTCATGGGCGGCACGAGCTCGACGCCGGTGTTGACATGCTCATAGGGCAGAGGCAGAAAGGGCGGCAGATTGGGGTCGAGATCGGAACGGTTGTAAATGCGGTAGGACTGCGAGACGGTGGCGTTGTAGGAGCCGGCGAAGAAGTGCTCGCCGGTGCGCGGGCTGGCATAGGTGTAGGCCACGGGCTGGCGACAATCGGTGTTGAGGGCGATGTCGAGCGTGAGCAGCGTGGCAAGCGCTCCGCCGAGGCTGTGACCGGCGACGGTGACGGACTTTGCAGCGCCCGAGTGGACATAGGTTCCCACCGAGGCCGCGGCACTGGTGGAGTTGGGGTCGCGGCCGATACGCAGCGACTTGTAGATCGCGGTGAAGCCGTCTTCGGTCATTCCGGCGCCGGCATGGATGGGATTGGGAACCATGAGGAAGGATCCGTCGTGGATCCACTCAAGGATGGTGTCTGTGCCGCGCACGATGGCGACGAGTTCCTGGCTGGCGCCGGGCGAGACGGCGAGAAAGCCGTAGGTGACGGTCTCACCGGCGTGCGGATCGACGTCGGTGGCGAGCTCATTGCCGTAGAGGGTTTGCAGGAATGAGTAGCCGAGCGTCTGAATGTCGGTCTTGTTTTGCGCGGAGTATTCGGAGCCGGGCTGCACGTCTTCCGCGATCTTGACCAGACGCGCGTACTGGATGGCCAGTTGCCAGTCGATGAGGGACATGTCATGACCTCGCGAAGGGAAGTTCCGGGAGTGCCACGAGCGTAGGCGAGCCGCGATGGAGAGTCAAGGGCGAAGTGGATGGATGACTCTGATTTTCATGGAGCAGAAATGGAACGGGACGCTGCGATGAAGCGAGCGTCCCGTGGGGTGCGGGTTGAGATGCAGTGGATCAGGCGCTGACGGCTTCTTTGGCCGCGACCTTGACGGGTGTGAGCCAGCCGAAGCGGTCGGGCTTGAGGCCGTTGGCGATGGCGAAGAACTCGTCGGAGATCTTCTGGGTGATTTCGCCGGTTTTGCCGTCGCCGACGACGATGCGGTCGATGGAGCGGATGGGCGATACCTCCGCGGCGGTGCCGGTGAAGAAGACCTCATCGGCGATGTAGAGCATCTCTCGCGGGATAGCCTGCTCGATGACGGTGAAGCCGAGGTGGCGGGCGAGAGTGAGCACGGAGTCGCGGGTGATGCCGCTGAGCGCGGAGTTGGCGAGCGGCGGCGTGTACAGGACGCCGTTGCGCACGACGAAGATGTTCTCGCCCGAGCCCTCGCTGACGTAGCCGTTGACGTCGAGGCCGATGCCTTCGGCGTATCCGTTGATGTCGGCTTCCATGCGGATGAGCTGCGAGTTCATGTAGTTTGCGCCGGCCTTGGCAAGCGCGGGCATGGTGTTGGGCGCGAGGCGGTTCCAACTGGAGATGCAGACATCTGCGCCGCCGTGGCCGGGCATGTATTTGCCCCACGGGAAGTTGGCGATGTAGACCTCGATGGGCGAGCCCTTGGGGTTGACGCCGATTTCGCCGTAGCCGCGCAGCACGATGGGACGGATATAGCAGGGCGCGACGCCGTTGGCTTCAATGACATCGACCACGCCGGCGCAGAGCTCGTCAAGCGTAAAGGGGATCTCCATGCGGTAGATCTTGCCGGAGTCGAGGAGGCGCTGCATGTGCTCAGGGAGACGGAAGACAGCGGAGCCCTGCGGCTGGGCATAGCAACGGATGCCCTCAAAGACGCTGGAGCCGTAGTGAATGACGTGGCTCATGACGTGGATGGTGGCCTGTTCCCAGGGGATGAGGTTGCCGTTGTGCCAGATCTTGGAGGTGGTCTGAATGGGCATGGGCGGTTGGATGCTCCTTGAGCGCGTGCGGCGCGCAGTAGTTCAAGCCTAGCGCGACTTGGTGGGCCGTGTCACGGCGGATGCCAGGGGGGCTGTTCCTCGGAGGTTACCGGCGGAAGAGCTGGCCGCGCGGGGATTCATGATCCGGGGACGGTGACCGGTTTGGGTTTGGGTACATAGGCCGGGCGGCGGGGCTGGAGCTGCGGCAACGGTGTAGGCTCCGCCGGCGCGTCGAGGATGGTTTGGTGAGCGACATCGATGGTTCCCATCCGGCCGCCATCCTCGTTCTCCACGACGATACGGAGAGTCTGGGCCTTGCGCGGAAAGCGGACCGAGATGGGCAAGGGAGAGATGAGGGCGTTGCGCAGGACGGGGTCCTGGAGCGGCGTGACGATGCCATAGCTCTGTATTCGTGAGGCGAGAGCCTTGCCATCCTTTCCAGTGGAGACAACGGCGGCCATGACGCGCGCCTGGTTTTTGCCGTCAGGTGTGGCGAGCCAGGAGAGGTTCTTGTCCTGCATCTGAATGACGATGTCGAGGGTGCGTGTGTCGGGATGCTGGACCACGGACTTGAGGCTGACGTTGAGGGCCTTGAAGGGGACGGTGGAACTGATGGCTTCGACCAGGTTATCCACTGCCTGCTGACGGGGACTGGCCTGCATGCGGGGATCTGGGGCGAAGTAGCCCGCCTTGGTGACGACGCGGTAGCCGGGATGGTTCAGCGTGACGCGGATGCGCTGGAATTTTCCATTGGAAGGGACTTGAGTGGGCTGATAGGTGAGCGTGTAGAACTCCGAACCGAGCTGCTCAGACCGGCCGATGAGGTGATCGAGATCGTTGCGGTTGAAGTAGAGCTTGCCCCCGGTGGCGTTGGCGAAGAGGCCGAAGTTGATGTTGCCGCCGAAGGGGTCGTCGTCGCTCAAATCGACGGCAGCATCCATGCTGCTCATGGAGAATCCGCCGCGATTGACGTGAAGGCCTGGATAGATGACGTAGAGGCTGATGCGGGAGTCGACGAGCAGGTTGGTGGTCTGGTGGGCGTATTCGCGCAGCATCTGGTTATCCTGCGGCGAGAGATCGGGCGTGTCGAGAAAGATGCCCGGTCCGCCATGGCCGACCCAGATGACGTTCTTTCGCCCCGGCACGCCGCGGCTCTGGAGGGCGATCTGGCGTAGCGCGTCGATGGACTGGGCGAAGCGGTCCCAGACGAACATGCCATTCATCTCCTCAAAGGGCAGCGCCGCGGGAAGATGATCGAGAGCGCTCACGAGGTCGGCACGGCTGCGGGTGTAGCCCTGCAGCATCTCCAGGGACTGGTCCCGGATGACGAGAAGCTCGGCGGGCGACGACAACTCTTCGGGCTGCTGCATCAGGAATTTTTTGGCTTCGTAGCGGATGTAGGCGAAGTCCTCGAAGCGCGAATTGAGCTGGTCGAGCACGAGGATGGAGACGGGCGCCTCGCCGTCCGGATTGTCGTCTCCCGCGCCGGGACCCATGACGTGGGCCTGCGGGGCTTCAAAAGAAAAGACGCGCTGGGGCTGTTTGTCCTGGGTGATGTGGAAGTCGTTTTGGGTAAGGCCGGAGACGACGGGATTGCCCTTCTTGTCGAGGACAGTGACGTCGAGATAGACGAGCGTTGAGGTGACGCGGAAGGTGGGAACGGAGGGTTGACTCTGGCTCTGATTGAGTTGATTGGGAGAACCGGCTTGACTCTGGGCTAAGAGACTCAGCGGGGCGAGCAGCGCAAGCAGACATGCTGGCAGTTTGAACGGGGGGAAGAAGTGTGCAGGCTTCATAAGGTGGGAGATCACAGCGGTCTGGTTAAGCTGATTCGGAATCGGCGGGGAAGGTTGTCTCAGGCGTTGCACAATATCAAGTGATACGCGTCACATTCTCTGAGGCTGGATGAATGGGACGATGATGGAAAGAGAGCAGTCGAGTGGGTCATTTATCGTTTTCTTTCCATACTGGTCACGGAGATTTTCAAGTGAAATTGGACTCGTCTGCTTTTGTCGCCGAGCAGGAACTCTTTGAAGCGCTGGCCAAGCGCTCCACTCCGGTGGACTGCTCGGAGGATCAGGTGCTGTTCCGGCAGGGCGATCCTCCGCTGGGGCTCTACTTGCTGCGCAACGGCTATGCGCTGATGACGATGGAGTCTCCCACGGGAGATGTGGTGATGTGCACCACGGCTGGCAGCGGCTCGCTGCTGGGCCTGCCGGGCCTGATTGGCAATGAGCCGTACTCGCTGAGCGCCAAGGCGCTGAAGGGCGCGGAGGTGGGCTTTCTGGGCAAGGATGAGTTCTCCCGGATCATGCTGACCGAACCGGCGCTCTCACTGAAGATGCTGCGCGTGCTGGCGGCCGAGGTGCGGACGGCGCGCCGTGCGGTGACGAGCCAGTAGGCAGGATGACGTGCGGCAGGATGCGATAGCATCCATGATGTGCCCGGCCTGGAAACCCCAGTGAAATACGTGCGCGGCGTAGGACCGCGCGTGGCGGAGATGCTTGCGGCCAAGGGCATCGTGACCGCCGAAGACCTGCTGTATCATCTCCCTTTTCGATATGAAGACCGGCAGCATCCGCGCAGCCTGGACGAGCTGAAGCCGGGCGAAACGGCCAGCGTGATTGCGGAGGTGCGCGGCGCGGCGCTGCTGCGCACGCGGCGCATGCCGCTGTTTGAGCTGACGCTGGGCCAGGGGCGGCTGGCGCTGAAGTGCCTATGGTTTCACGCGGCGTATCTCGATGGGAAGTTTCACGCGGGGCAGACGGTGGCCGTCTACGGCAAGGTGGAGCCGTCGCGCTCGTCGAGCAATCTGAAGATGATTCAGCCGCAGTGGGAGCTGCTGCCGGATGCGAGCGACGATGCGGAGACGCGGCTGCTGGAGGTGGGGCGGATTACGCCGGTGTACGAGTCGCTGGGTGGCAGCCGGCTGGCCTCGCGCTGGCAGAGGAAGGTGATCTTTCAATTGTTGGAGGGCCTGCGGGGCGCGGTGCCGGAGTGCCTGCCACGGGCGATGCTGGAGCGGCTGGATTTGCCGGATCGCGAGCGGGCGCTGCGCGAGGCGCATTTTCCGGAGGAGGGAACCGCGGCGACGGAGCTGCAGGCGTGGGCGACGCCGGCGCACAAGCGGCTCATCTTTGAAGAGCTGTTTTTTCTGGAGCTGGGGCTGGAGTTGAAGCGGCGGCGGATTCGCCAGCGCGCGGGCATCGGGTTTGAGACGACGGAAAAAGTGCGCGAGGCGATTCGCGAGGTGCTGCCGTTTCATCCCACGGCGGCGCAGAAGCGCGCGCTGGGCGAGATTGTGAGCGATATGCGGCGGCCCAGCCCGATGCGGCGGCTGCTGCAGGGCGATGTGGGATCAGGAAAAACAATCGTGGCGCTGCAGGCGATGCTGGTGGCGATGGAGAACGGCTACCAGGCGGCGCTGATGGCGCCGACGGAGATTCTGGCGACGCAGCATTTTCTTGCGGCGCGCAAGCTGCTGGAGCGGTCGTCGCGGCGGTACCGGATCGTGTTGCTGACGGGCTCGCTGGATGAAGACCGCAAGCGCATGCACCGGGCGATGATTCAACGCGGCGAGGCGCAACTTGTTATCGGCACGCATGCGCTGATTGAAGAGAAGGTGGAGTTCGACCGGCTGGGGCTGATTGTAGTGGACGAGCAGCACCGCTTTGGCGTGATGCAGCGCTTCAAGCTGATGAAGAAGCCGCGGCCCGACGGAAGCGAGGCGCTCGATCCGGATGTGCTGGTGATGACGGCGACGCCGATTCCGCGGACGCTGGCGCTGTCGCTTTACGGTGACCTGGATGTGAGCGTGCTGGACGAGCTGCCGCCGGGGCGGACGCCGATTGTGACGCGGCGCGTGCCGGATGAGCGCGCCGATGAGGTGTGGGAGTTTGTGCGCAAGCAGGTGAAGCAGGGCAGGCAGGCGTACATTGTGTATCCGGTGATTGAGGGCGCGCGCACCGACCAGCCGGAGCTGGATTTTCCGCGGGACGAAGAGGCGGAAAAAGGGGTGGATGCGGCTCCTGCGCGCAAGACGGCGCGGCGCAAGGGCAAGGCTGGCGAGCTGTTTGGCGCGGCGGAGCAGGAGGCGCCGGCCAGTGCGAAGTCGGGGCTGAAGTCGGCGGTGGAGATGTATGAGCGGCTGCGCACGGGATCGCTGGCGGGGCTGCGCGTGGGGCTGTTGCACGGGCGATTGAGCGCGGATGACAAGGAAGTGATCATGCGTCGGTTCCAGCGCGGCGAGATGGATGTGCTGGTGGCGACGACGGTGATCGAAGTGGGCGTAGATGTGCCGAATGCGACGGTGATGGTGGTGGAGCATGCGGAGCGCTTTGGGCTGGCGCAACTGCACCAGTTGCGCGGGCGCGTGGGGCGCGGCGCGGCGAAGAGCTACTGCATTCTGATGACGGGCAAGCGAGTGAGCGAGGTGGGCGAAGAGCGGCTGAACGCGATGGTGCGCACGCAGGACGGG
>JAGWML010000137.1 GCA_028873155.1 Acidobacteriota bacterium | reverse complement strand
TCCGCGAGCCCGCCGTCCAGCCGCTCATTTCCGCGTCGCACGCCGACCACATCACCCTCCGCGGCGGTGGCATCATCGACGGCGCAGGGCAGCCCTGGTGGGCCGATGTAACCAGCCACCGCCACCTGCCCGACTTCAGCCCCGCGCTGCGTCCGCGCCTCATTCTCTTCGACCACTGCCGCCACATCCGCATTGAGGACATCACCGTGCAGAACTCCCCGTCCTGGCAGATCGTTCTCTACAACACGAGCGATGTTCTCATCCGCAACGGCAAGATTCTTGCGCCGGCGCGCTCGCCCAACACCGACGGCATCGACCCATTCTCCTCGCACCACGTGCATATCGAGCACATGACCATCGACACCGGCGACGACAACATCGCCATCAAATCTGGCCAGCCCGGCTCGCCTGGTCCTGACGACCCCAGCACGGCCATCGTCATTCGCGACTGCATTTTTCTCTATGGGCACGGCCTCTCCATCGGCAGTGAGATCGCAGGCGGCGTGCAGAACGTGCGCGCCGCCAACATCGCTTTTAACGGCACCGCCAACGGCGTTCGGATCAAGTCCGGTCGCGATCGCGGCGGCGACATTGGCCGCTTCACCTTCCGTAATCTCACCATGACGAACGTCGGCACGCCCATCCTGGTCACGGCATACTACGGACAAAGGCGTGACGCCTCCGCTGCACCCCAGTCCGTCACACGTCTCACCCCTCGCTTCCACGACATTCGCATCGCTCACCTCACCGCCACCGGTGCAAAGCAGGCTGGCATCATCGAAGGGCTGCCCGAGAGTCCCATCACCGCCCTCACGCTCAGCGATGTCCAGATCGACGCCCAGCGTGGCATCACCGTACGCGACGCCACCATCCACCTGCAGAATCTCCACGTCACCGCCACGGACGGCAAGCCCATCGTCCCACTCAACGCTGCAACGATCATCGGCCACTAGCCGCACAGCGCAAGGAGTTCCTCGTGCCTCATGCTCTCTGCCGTCCTCAATTCCTCGTCTCGCTCGCTGCGCTGGCGGCCATCGCGTGCGCGCACACGCCTCTCTACACACAGCCAGCTCTGGTGCAGGTCAAGGCGTGCACGGTACTCAAGGCAGGGATGACCGACACCACCGCGACGCACTCCACCAGCCCGCAGCCCCCAGACACCTCGCGGATCCAGACTGCGCTTTCGCGCTGCCTGTCCGGCCAATCCGTCGTTCTTCAGTCCGACGGCAACCATAGCGCATTCTTGTCTGCGCCGCTCATTCTCCCGCGAGGGGTTACGCTTTTCCTCGATCGCGGCGTCACGCTCTACGCCTCGCGCAATCCGCGTGACTACGATCTCGCCCCACACCGCTGCGGCGAGCCGGCCGAGCCGCGCGAGCAGCCCAACTGCAAGCCGTTCCTCTTCTCGTATCAAGCTGCGCACAGCGGCGTCCTCGGTCCCGGCACGATCGACGGCCAGGGTGGCCGTGCCGCACAAGTCGCGCCTTCGTGGTGGCAGCGTCTCGACTCCGCTCAATCGCACCACGCACACATCGAGATCCCCGCACTCATCTCGTCATATGAATCGCAGAATTTCATCGTCCGCGGCGTCCATCTCCGCAATGCCCCCGGCACCGCCCTCGCCCTCTACAAAACCATCGGCCTAACTGTCGAAGATGTCTCCATCGACTCCGCCAGCACCGACGCTGCCTCGCCCGGTCTTCTGCTCAGCAACTCACCCGACGCGCACATCACCGGCCTCTCAACGCATATCGCCGGCGCGGCCATCGACCTGCGCGCCAGCATCCTCGGCGGCACCTCGCGCGTCGCCATCTCAGGCCTTCACGTCACTGGCGGAGCCGGCATCTCCTTCAGCGACGATGTCTACGGCAATACCAGCCGCATCCAGTTAAGCCACGCCTCCATCACCGACGCCTCCCGCGGATTCCTCTTCAACCTCCGCGGCCAGCGGGGCGGACCCATCCACGACATCACCTTGCAGGATGTTTGCCTCGTGCGCGTCCGCGAGCCGCTCGCCGTCGAGCAGGAAAGCACCGCGATGCAGACACACCTCCCCGACAACATCGTCCAGATGGACCACGTCATCGTCTCCGGTCTGGGCCGTCTCCAGCCGCAGGGCATACAGCCCGACGCCTCCGCATCCTGCGAAGAGTCGCGCGACACTGCCATTCCTGCGCCGGTCGAGTGGTCGATCGATCTCAGCCATCTTCCCCAACCCGGCACACAGGCGCATCTCACCGTCGCCGCTGACGGCGGCGCCGCCTTCCGCAGTGTCCAGGCCGCCGTCGATGCCCTGCCCGACGCCGGCGGTGCCATCGCCGTCCAGCCCGGCACCTATCGCGAGGTCGTCACCATTCGCAAGGCCCACGTCCGCATCTACGGCGTCGATCCTGACCCCGCAAAGACCGTCCTAGTCTTCAACAACACCGGACCCAAATCCGCCGGCACCTTCAACAGCGCGACTGTGTTCGTAGAAGCGGACAACGTCTCCATCGACAACCTGACCATCGCCAACGACGCGGGGACCGGCAAAGGTCAGGCCGTCGCGCTCGCCGTCACCGCAGACCGCGCGGCGTTCCGCCATCTGCGCCTGCTCGGCGCGCAGGACACGCTCTTCGCCGCCGCCCGCTACTGTTACGGCGACTACGGTCCCTGCGTCCCCACGCGCCAGTACTTTGGCGATTCCTACATTGAAGGCAACACCGACTTCATCTTCGGCGACAGTATGGCTGTATTTGACCGCTGCACGCTCCACGGAATCCCCGGCCGTGAGGTCATGTACACCGCGCAGGGCCAGCACTATGCCGCGCAGCAGAGCGGCTACGTCTTCAGCCACTGCACGCTCACTGCCGACCCCAGCGACACCCGCATCACTCTCGGCCGTCCCTGGCGCCCGCACGCCACCGTTGTCTATCTCAACACCCGCATCGACGCGCCGGTCATTCCCGCCGGCTGGACCGAGTGGCCCCGCTTCGGCCAACCCAGCCTGCCCACCGCCACCTTCGCCGAGTTCCGCTCCACCGGCCCCGGCGCCAGTCCGGCCACGCGCGAGCCGGACTCACATCAGCTCACACCGGCTCAGGCTGAGCGCTGGAACCCGAGGCGGTATCTCGCCGAGCACGACGGCTGGAACCCGTTCCCGCAGAACTGAGCAAACTTTCAGCGCACGCGCGGCTCATTTCTCATCTCTCTGGAATTTTGTCCGAGCAGCCGTTCCCGCTCCATTCCATCGCCAATCCGTCCGGCACTCAAACCGCAAGTCAAGCACGGGAATGAGATACCTGCAGCCGTTGACGACTGCGCCTGCCCCTGCGATGCCCTGGCCTCAGCACTTGAGTTCCGCTCTTCGGAATTCGCCGATTTCAATCGCAATCTGAAAATAGAAAATAAATGTATACTCTCGAAAATAAACAAGGCGTTTTGTCATGCATATCTCTGCCGTCCGCGCTGCCGAGCAACTGAACTCCGAGACGGCTCCACCTGCATTCCAGGTTCGCATTCTCGCCGACGATCTCACAGGCGCCTGTGACGCCGCAGCGCCCTTCGTTCGACCAGATCGCACGGTTCGCGTCTGGCTCGGATCCGCCGCGGGCTTCGTCGCACCCGAACCCGTCCAGGCCTTCAACACCGCATCGCGCAACCTTGCCCCTCAAGACGCCGCGTTCGCCGTTGCTGAAGCTGCCGGTCAACTGGCGCTTGCGCCCGTCCAGTTCGTCTTCAAAAAGGTCGACTCCGCCCTCCGCGGCCCCATCGCCGCCGAACTCGTCGCGCTCCAACAGACGCTCGATGCGCGCGCCATCCTTTTCGCACCGGCCTTCCCTGCAACCGGCCGCACAGTCCGCAACGGAACTCTGGAGATCCGCAGCTCCACCGGAGAAGCCGAGCGGCGCTCCATGCGCGATCTCTTCCCCGCCGGTTTGCAATCAAAGATCGCCATCATCCCCAACGCCGCAGGCATCGCCCCCGCCCTCTCATCCGGTAAATCGCTGCTCCTCTGCGACGCCGCCACGCAACACGACCTCGCCGCGCTCGCCCACGCCGCACGGTCCCTGCCCGGGCTGCTCTTCGCCGGCTCTGCTGGCCTGGCGACGGCACTCGCGAACCTCGACGGTTTATCTGCAGCGGCCCCCCCCTTGCCGCGTGCATCGCGCGTCTTTCTCATCGCCGGCACCATGCATGCCACCACCGCTCAGCAGCTCGACCGGCTCGCGGACCTGCCCGCTTCCGCCGCCGTACAGACCCGCCTGCTCCGGATCGAGTCCTCGCCCGATGCCGGGCAGCAGATCCGCAACGAGTTCATTCAGCTTCAGCCTGAAGCGATCTTCATGACTGGCGGCGACACGGCCCTGCTTGCTTCCCGTGCCCTAGGTGCGCAATCCTTCCTGCTGCGCGGCGAGTTCGCTCCCGGAGTCCCCTGGGGCATCGCGCACGGCGGCTTGCTCGACGGCCGCATCGTGATCGCAAAATCCGGCGGATTCGGCGCGCCCGATCTCCTCTGCGACATACTCAAAGCACTGGGGAGACCCGCATGAACACCCTTCCACGCATCGCTATCAGCATCGGAGACCCGGCCGGCGTCGGCGCCGAGATCGCGATCAAGGCCCTCCACGATTCCAACCTTGGCAGCCTCGCTCACTGGCTCCTCATCGGGGACCAGGCTGCGCTTGCGCCCGCCGCTCGCCTTGCCAACATTCCACTGCATTCGCTGCCCTGCGAGTTTGTGCCCGCGCACGCGCTTCCCGACGATCACCAACTCGCCTTCGGTCAGCTCCGCGCCGAATATGGCCTCGCCGCCATCGACTACGTCCGCCGCGCCGTCGAGCTCTGCCAGCAGGATAAGGCCGACGCCATGGTCACAGCGCCGCTCAACAAGGAAGCCGTCACGCTTTCCGGCCGCAGCTTCACCGGTCACACGGAATACATCGCAGAGCTCACCGGAGCCACCGAGTCGCGCATGCTGCTCGTCTCTGACCGCCTCGCCACCGTACACGTCTCCACCCACATCGCGCTCGAACAGGCCTGCAAGCTGAACACCGCGCGCATCCTCCGCACCATTCAGCTCGGCGACGAGGCCCTGCGCCTCATGCGCCAGGCCCCGCCGCGCATCGCCGTCTGCGGCCTCAATCCCCACGCCGGCGAGCACGGCCTCTTCGGCACGCAGGACGCAGAGTTCATCGCACCCGCCATCGCCCAGGCGCGCGCCATGGGCATTGACTGCTCCGGCCCGCACTCGCCTGACACCCTCTTCGTCCGCGCCCTGCGCGGCGAGTTTGACCTCATCGTCGCCATGTATCACGATCAGGGCCACATTCCGATGAAACTCATCGACTTCGAAGCAACGGTCAACGTCTCGCTCGGGATCCCTATCCTGCGCACCTCCGTCGATCACGGCACCGCCTTCGACATCGCCGGCCGCAACCAGGCCGACCCCGCCAACATGAAAGCCGCGATGCGTCTGGCCGCACGCATGGCAGCGGGCAAGCTCGCCGCAGCCGCCCGGAAGCAGGCCTGAGATGCACCGCGTGGATCTCGTCGTGGTCGCCGCCTACATGCTCCTGCTCCTGGGCGTGGGCGTGCGCTTCCGCCGCGGCCAGACCACCACAGGCTCCTACTTCGTCGCCAACCGCTCCATCCCCGGATGGGCCGCAGGCATTTCCCTCGTCGCCACCATCATCACCAGCGTCACCTTCATCGCCTATCCCGGCGCGGCCTACGCGGGCAACTGGAACCTGCTCGTTCCGGGCATCGTGCTGGTTCTCGTGCTCGCAGCCGTCGGTCCCTTCATCGTTCCCTTCTTCCGTCACGTCGTCTCCATGTCGGCTTATGAGTACTTCGGGAAGCGCTTCGGCCCCGGCGTGCGCATGTATGCGTCCTTTGCCTTTGCCGCGGGCCACTTCGCCAAGATGGGTTTCGTCTTCTACCTGCTCGCCCTCGCGCTCGCGGGCGTTGCGGGCTTGCCCATTGCGCCCGTGCTCATGGCGCTCGGCGCAGTCGCCATCTCCTACACCTTCATCGGTGGCCTGCGCGCCGTCATCTGGACCGATGTCGTCCAGGGCTTTCTTCTCGGCGTCGGCGTCGCCGTCACCCTCGCCTTCCTGCTCTTCTCCTCGCACGTCAGCGCCGCAGCCATGCTGCACCTCATCGCCGCGCAGCACAAGATGAGCCTCGGCAGCCTCCGCTTCAACCTCGCGCAGCCCACCATCTGGACCCTCGCCCTCTACGGCTTCTTCTTCTACCTGCAGAAATACACCGCCGATCAGACCGTCGTGCAGCGCTACCTCGCCGCGCGCACGGACGGCGATGCACTCCGCGGCGCATTCCTTGGCGGCGTGCTTTGCCTGCCCGTTTGGACCTCCTTCATGCTCATCGGCTCGCTGCTCTGGGCCTATTACGGGCTCAGCGGCCTCGCACTGCCCGCTACGCTCACCCGTGCCGATCAGGTCTTCCCCTGGTTTATCGTCACTGCACTACCCGGCGGGGCAGGCGGGCTCATTCTCGCCGCCCTCTGCGGCGCGGCCATGTCCATGCTCGCCTCGGACCTGAACTGCCTCGCGCTCGTGCTCACTGAAGACTTCTACGCGCACTTCTTCCCGCGCCACACAGACGCGCAGCGACTCCGCTTCGGCAAGACCGCCGTCGTGCTCTGCGGCATGCTCGCCATCGCTGTTGCGCTCGCACTCACGCACACTCACGGTCTGGCTCTTGCGCTCTACTACACCGCTACTGCCATCGTCGCCGGCGGCCTCGCCGGGCTCTTTCTTCTCGCCTTCCTCGCGCCACGCGCAGGCACTGCCGCAGCCGTGGCGGGCATCGTGGCGAATCTTGTCTTCACAGCCTACGCCTCGCTCACACTCAACAGTGGCACGATGCTCAACCTCGGCCGCTTCAACTATCCATGGCACGAGTACACAATCGGCGCCATCGGTAACTTGCTCCTTCTTGGCGTTGGCCTCGCCGCTGCATTTCTTCTTCCTGCCGGCGCAGATCCTGCACCCGCGCACACCTTCTGGGACTGGCTGCAAAGCAGACGATCCCGCTTATCCGCAATTCACCTGGGAGAAACTCCATGAACCGTCTTCGGCAAGCCGTCGCTCAAAACGGCGGCAAAACCCTGCTGGGCGCCGCGGTCTATTTTTACGACCCGCTCTTCCTCGAAATCTGCGCACACCTCGGATACCAGGCCATTTGGATCGAGATGGAGCACGGCCATATCACCTTCCCTGAAGCAGCCGACCTCTGCCGCATGGCCGCAGGCTCAGGCATGCTCACCATGATCCGCATCCCTGACGTGCGCCGTGAAAACGTACTCAAAGGCGCCGAGTGCGGTCCCGACATCCTCGACGTACCCATGATCGAGCATCCCGAGCAACTCCACGACCTGCGAGCCTTCGCCCGCTTCGCCCCGGAGGGCAGCCGTGGCGTCTTCTCCGTCTCCCGCGCCGTCTCCTACGGAGTCACCGACGACATCCTCGCGCGCCAGCGTCAGGTGAACGCCGACCTCTGCCTCATGGGGCAGATCGAAACGCGGGCCGCTCTCGCGCGCATCGACGAGCTCGCAGCTGTGCCCGATGTCGATCTCTTTATTGGCCCCGCTGATCTCGCCGCCAGCCTCGGCGTGCCCAACCAGACTGACCATCCCCGCGTACAGGAGGCCTCCGCGAAGATCTTCCGCGCTGCGCGCACCCACAACAAGCTTGTCGCCACTGCCTGTGCTCCCGGCGACTACGCCTTCTGGCTCGATCTCGGCATCGACCTGCTCTACTGCACCAACGACATCAGTTGCCTCAAGCAGGCCGCAGGCGACTCTCTCAGTCGCGCACGCGAAATCCTCGAACGCGCCCCGGTTGCACGCAAGGGATGACTGCGCTCACTCTTCAACAGGTTCCCACGCTCGTCTTCGGGCCTGGTGCGCTTGACAGCGCCCGCGGATACCTGCAGGCGCGCAGCATTCTGCGACCTTTCCTCGTCACCTCGCCCAGCAATCGTCTCCACGCAGCCCGGCTTCATCCCGCCGCGCTCATCGATGACTCCACGCGCAGCGAGCCGACTGTCGCTCACTTTGAAGCGCTTCTTGCAACTGCGCGCGCCTTCAAACCCGATGCCATCATCGGCCTCGGTGGCGGAAGCCCGCT
>JAGWML010000136.1 GCA_028873155.1 Acidobacteriota bacterium | reverse complement strand
GGCCGCCACGGCAACAAGGGCGTCATCGCGCGCATCCTGCCCGAGGAAGACATGCCCTACCTGCCCGACGGTACTCCGGTTGAGATCGTGCTCAACCCGCTCGGCGTGCCTTCGCGTATGAACGTCGGCCAGATTCTGGAGACGCATCTCGGCTGGGCCGCGCATGCGCTCGGCCAGAAGGTGGCCGCTCTGGTCCGCCAGAACAGCGACGCGAAGTTCATCCGTGAAGTCGCCAAAAAGGAGTTTGCGGGCACGGCGGCGCTCCGCCAGTTGCTGGAGCTGGACGACGAGATGCTGTTGCGTGTCGCCGCCGGCATGCAGCGCGGCATCTGGTTCGGCACAGCGGTCTTTGACGGCGCCAAGGAGGACGAAATCAAGGCGCTGCTGGCTTCGGCTGGCCTGCCTTCCTCCGGCAAGACGGCGCTCTTTGACGGTATGACCGGTGAGCAGTTCGAGCAGCCGGTTACGGTGGGCTACATCTACATGCTCAAGCTCTCGCACCTGGTGGACGACAAGATTCACGCGCGTTCCATCGGGCCGTACTCGCTCATCACCCAGCAGCCGCTGGGCGGAAAGGCGCAGTTCGGCGGCCAGCGCTTCGGGGAGATGGAAGTCTGGGCGCTCGAAGCCTACGGTGCGGCCTACATCCTGCAGGAGCTGCTCACCGCCAAGTCCGACGACGTCTATGGCCGCACCAAGATCTACGAGGCCATCGTGAAGGGCGAGACGGCGATGGAGCCGGGCGTGCCCGAGTCGTTCAATGTGTTGATCCGCGAATTGCAGTCGCTCTGTCTCGACGTCGAGCTCATCAAGCGCGCCGATCACGTCCGCAAAGCGCCTGCGCCGGAAGTCGCGGCCGTCGCCGACTAGCGAATTGAGTGGCCCGGAGCCCGCTAGCGGGTTCCGGGTAACACTCTGAGCTTGCCGGTCGCAAAGTTTGTTTGAGGGTCCTTTCTGAAAGCGGCAATCGCCGCCACCCGGGAAGGAAGGACTCCTGAATCATCCCGGGAGAAAAGCCGCGGCGAGTGCCGAGAGGTCCGCCAAGGAGGGTCGCCTTGTTCCGTTCGAACCCGTTTGAACTTACCAGCCCGATTACAGACTTCGATGCAATCCGCATCATGCTCGCCTCGCCGGAGAAGATCCGCAGCTGGTCGCATGGTGAGGTCACCAAGCCCGAAACCATCAACTACCGCACCTTCAAGCCAGAGCGCGACGGCCTCTTCTGCGCGCGTATCTTTGGCCCGGTCACGGACTGGGAGTGCCTCTGCGGCAAGTACAAGCGCATGAAGCACCGCGGCGTCATCTGCGACAAGTGCGGCGTCGAAGTCACCGTCAGCAAGGTGCGCCGCGAACGCATGGGCCACATTGAGCTGGCCTCGCCCTGCTCGCACGTATGGTTCTTCAAGGGCCTGCCTTCGCGCATCGGCCACCTGCTCGATATCTCCTTGCGCGACCTCGAAGGCATTCTCTACTTCGAGTCCTACGTCGTCGTCGATCCAGGTGACGCGCCCGTGAAGGAGCGCGAGATCATCAAGGACGAAGCCAAGTTCCGAGAGCTCGATCAGCAGTTCCGCCCCTCCGGCTTCAAGGCCATGATGGGCGCCGAAGCCATCAAGGAGCTGCTCAAGCGCGTGCAGATCGACGAGCTCGGCATGGAACTGCGCGAGCGCATGAAGACTGAAACCTCCGCGCAGAAGAAGCTCAAGTTCGCCAAGCGCCTCAAGGTCGTCGAGGCCTTCCGCAAGAGCGAGAACAAGCCGCAGTGGATGATTCTCGATGTGCTGCCGGTCATTCCTCCAGAGCTGCGCCCGCTGGTGCCGCTCGATGGCGGCCGCTTCGCCACATCCGACCTCAACGACCTCTATCGCCGCGTCATCAACCGCAACAACCGGTTGAAGAAGCTGATGGACCTGCACGCGCCCGAGGTCATCGTGCGCAATGAAAAGCGCATGCTGCAGGAAGCTGTCGACGCCCTCTTTGACAACGGCCGCCGCGGCCGCGTGCTGCGTGGCGCAAACAACCGCCCGCTCAAGTCGCTCTCCGACACGCTCAAGGGTAAGCAGGGCCGCTTCCGCCAGAACCTGCTCGGCAAGCGCGTCGACTACTCTGGCCGTTCGGTCATCGTGGTCGGCCCCGAGCTCAAGCTGCACCAGTGCGGCCTGCCCAAGAAGATGGCCCTCGAGCTCTTCAAGCCGTTCATCTATCACCGCCTCGAGCAGACCGGCCACTGCACCACCATCAAGCAGGCCAAAGAGATGGTCGAGATGCAGGAACCCATCGTGTGGGACATCCTTGAAGAAGTCATCAAGGACCACCCGGTGCTGCTCAACCGCGCTCCAACCCTGCACCGCCTCGGCATCCAGGCCTTTGAGCCCGTGCTGGTCGAGGGCAAGGCCATCAAGATTCACCCGCTTGTCTGCACCGCCTTCAACGCGGACTTTGACGGCGACCAGATGGCCGTGCACATTCCGCTCTCGCCCGAGGCGCAGATTGAGGCCAGCGTGCTCATGCTCGCTTCGCACAATATTCTGTCGCCGGCCTCAGGCCAGCCCATCACCGTGCCCACGCAGGACATGGTGCTCGGCCTCTACTACCTCACCAAGGTCAAGAAGGGCGCCCGCGGCGAGGGCCGCGTCTTCGCCAACGTCGAAGAAGTGCTGATGGCTCTTGAAGCCAGGGAAATCGAGACCCTCACGCCGGTCCGCCTGCGCTACACCGGCAAGGTTCTCGACATGACCACGGCCTACGACGATCAGGACCTGACCCACACCGAGCCGGTCGAATTCAACAAGGAGTACATCAACACCACGGTTGGCCGCGTCATCCTCAACGACGCCCTTCCCGCGGGCATGCCGTTCATCAACGGCCTGCTCAAGAAGAAGGGCATCGGACAGCTCGTCAACTACTGCAACCAAAACCTCGGCCTGGAAGTCACCGTCGGCATGCTGGACCGCATCAAGTCGCTGGGCTTCAACTACGCCACCAAGTCCGGTCTCTCGGTTGGTCTGGATGACATGGTGATTCCGGCCAGCAAGTACACCACCGTGGACGAAGCCGACAAGAAGGTGATCGAGGTCCAGAAGCAGTACATGGACGGTGCCATCACCAACGGCGAACGCTCGAACAAGGTCATCCAGATGTGGTCCGCCGTCACCGATCAGGTAGCCGACGAGATGTTCGGCAACATGAAGAAGGCGGACGACGAAGGCGCCATGAACCCGATCTACATCATGGCCGACTCCGGCGCCCGCGGATCGAAACAGCAGATTCGCCAGCTCTCCGGTATGCGCGGACTCATGGCTAAGCCCTCCGGCGAAGTCATCGAGACGCCCATCACGGCGAACTTCCGTGAAGGTCTCACCGTGCTCGAGTACTTCATTTCGACCCACGGCGCGCGCAAGGGCCTGGCCGACACTGCGCTCAAGACCGCTGACTCTGGCTACCTTACCCGCCGCCTCGTCGACGTGGCGCAGGACGTCATCGTTACCGAGTACGATTGTGGTACCTCCGAGGGCATCTACGTCGGCTCCATCGTTGAGTCGGGCGAGATCATCGAGCCCATGCGCGACCGCATCATCGGCCGCGTCTCGCTCGAACGCATCAAGGACTACGACGGCAACGTCGTCATCGATGTGAACCAGCAGATTGACGAGGACATTGCCTCGGCGATTCAGGGCGCCGGTGTGGAGAAGGTCAAGATCCGCTCCGTGCTCACCTGCGAGTCGCGTCGCGGCGTCTGCGCTCTCTGCTACGGCCGCAACCTCGGCTCCGGCCGCATGGTTGAGCTCGGCGAAACCTGCGGCGTCATCGCGGCGCAGTCCATCGGCGAGCCCGGCACGCAGCTCACCATGCGTACCTTCCACGTGGGCGGCACGGCCAGCCGCGTGGCCGACAAGTCGCGCCTCGACGCCAAAAACAACGGCTTCGTCCGCTTCATCAACCTCAACACCGTTGAGAGCAAGGACGGCGCATTGGTTGCCATGAACCGTTCCGGCTCCATCGCCGTGGTGGACGAGCGCGGCCGCGAGAAAGAGCGCTACCAGGTCGTCTACGGTGCGCGCCTCCGCGTGAAGGACGGTCAGGCGGTCAAGCTCGGTGAGCTCCTTGCCGAATGGGATCCCTACACCTACGCCATCCTCACTGAGATTGGCGGCGCTGTGCAGTTCAAGGATCTGCAGGAAGGCATCACGCTGAACGAAGAAGTCGACGAAGTCACCGGCCTCTCGCGCTGGGTCGTCGCCGACTCGCCCGATGAGAAGCGCCAGCCTGCCTTTGTCATCAAGAACGCCAAGGCGCACAAGCGGTACCTGCTGCCCCGCGGCGCGCACCTCATGATTCAGGAAGGCGACGAGGTCGGTCCCGGCGATGTTCTCGCCAAGATTCCCAAGGAATCGACGCGCACCAAGGACATCACCGGCGGTCTGCCCCGCGTGGTCGAGCTCTTTGAGGCCCGCAAGCCGCGTGAAACCGCCATCATCAGCGAGATCGACGGCGTGGTTCGCTTCGGCGAAGTCAGCAAGGGTCAGCGTAAGATCTACGTCACGGCGGACAACGGCGACGAGAAGGAATACTCCGTGCCGCGCGGCATCCACGTCAACGTGCAGGAAGGCGAACGCCTGCGCGCCGGCGATCCGCTCATGGATGGTCCTCTCAACCCGCACGACATTCTCGACGTGCTCGGCGAAAAGGAACTCCAGGCCTACCTGGTGAACGAAATTCAGGAAGTCTACCGCCTGCAGGGCGTGGCCATCTCGGACAAGCACATCGAGGTGATTGTCCGCCAGATGCTGCGCTGGGTCCGCATCGACGAGGTGGGCGATACCAACTTCCTGCTCGAGCAGCAGGTTGATCGCTTCCGCTTCCGCGAAGAGAACGAGCGCGTGCTCGCGCAGGGTGGCCGTCCGGCAACGGGTCGTCCGCTCCTGCTCGGCATCACCAAGGCGTCGCTGTCCACGGATAGCTTCATCTCCGCCGCCAGCTTCCAGGAGACCACGCGCGTGCTCACCGAGGCCAGCATCAACGGCGCGGTGGACAGCCTCCGCGGCCTCAAGGAGAACGTCATCGTCGGCCGTCTCATCCCCGCCGGCACGGGCCTCGAATACTACCGCAACGTCCAGCTCTCGCCGGAGCTTGAAGAAGCGGCAGCCCGCGTCCAGCAGGAAGTCAGCGCCGAAATCGAAGCGGCCGAGCGCGAACTGGAGATGATGCGCCAGGAAGGCGAAGCCGAAGAGATGGCCGCAGAGTAATCGCGGCATCCTTAACCGCAACACACAATGGCCCGGCTGCTTGCCGGGCCTTTTCTTGCGCGGATGACATCATTCCGCGCAATGTATTCAGGTCAGTGCGCCTTAGTCCGCCGGGAAGGTTGCGCAGCCGTGCGCCGCGTTGCTGTACTCCGGCTGCACCGCGTACAGTGTGTGGTTCAGCCGCACCACGCTTGGGTCAAAATAGGCAGACGTAGAGGTAAAGATTACGAACGAGCACTCGTCGCCAATCTCCTGTCCGTATGCTCCTACGTTATCCGAGTTCCACCAGGCGCTTCCCAGCGGGTCCGTGACCGTCTCAAATGTTTCGTGCGACACGACGTTATTGGTCGAGTCTGCCAGTTGGCCGTTGGGGGTTCCGGGTCGAACATTGCAACCTGGCACATTCTGGTAAGGCTCGACGGTGTACAGTACGACATTGCCGGAGGTGTCGCTCACGCTGTTGTGATAGCCGCAGAATGCAAAGGAACTCGGATTATCGGGGGAGTAACAAGTGCTGAACGTATTGTCGAAGCAGATATCCTGTCCAGGCGTCAGGAACAGATGATATACGTGACCGTACCCAAAGCTGCCCGACTGCGAAGCAATAAAGTAGGCCGCAACAGCCATATCGAGGTCCGTGAACGGCATTCCTGGACCCGAAGAAGGCGAGTATGCAGGGACGTAAAAATTCTGGCCCACCGAGTAGCGATCCGGAGCGCTGGAATTTACATACTGATCAGTGACACCAATGAACTGGCTCTCAGAGAGATCGCGAAGAAATCCGATCGGATCACCCCAGCAGGAGTTTGGAGCACACTGAGCCGTCGGGTTGATGAAGATTGAATGGAACTCCGCGGACTCGACAGTCGGACCGCCTTGATACACCAGGTCGTCGGGATAGCGGACACCCTGGTACGAAGAGCCTGGATCTTCGCTATTGTTGCCCCTTGAGAATGGAGATGTGGTGCCGGGCGCAATCGGCTCCCTGCCCTGGCTCTGATTGGTCGGCGTGGCGATGGGCGTGTGAGTCTTGAGGCCGGGCGCCGCAGTGATGTTCCCCACTGGTTTAATACTTTGCTGGGTCTGTGCCGGCAGCACAACTGCCATAAGGCAAATCGCAAGGCTGGCGAAACAATTCCATTTCAGGATAAGACGTTGCATGGTCGGTGACTCCTCCTTGGTACGCGTCGGATACTTCCGGATCGAAAAAGCCACGATGAATCGGTTGCATGACTTCGCGCAGCGCTGCGGCAGGTGTGCGAACCCTGGGGATGTGTTGTGCCGCTGAATGACAAATCTCGCATGGGTTGGGAGACCCTCTGAATCGCTTCAGAGGCCCAAAGAATGGACGAATCGTAGCCTGTCCAGCACAGCTTGTCAACAGACGCGGCAGCTTCCGTTCGTAGCGGGAGAGAGTTCTTGTTGCCGCGGAGTTACTTCGCGAGTTACAGGTATCCGGGAGGTCTCTCTTTACCTGCGACAGATTTGATATGGGCCGGAAGCAGACTCATATCTCTTGCACGGATAAGTTGGGAGCTAAGTGAGATAGGCGGACGGTATGCGCAAGCAGACAGCGCAGAGCGTATCGAATCCTTTGCTGTTCTCCCCTATTTAGCGATCTTGAGTCGTCGGTGGGCGGATTGAGCATCTCGGTGCGGCGAGCCCACTTTTCCCAACGATAGCGCTCCCCCTTCGTCGATCAATCCCGGAAGGGCAGCCCCGGCGTCATGCTCTGTGACGGCATGGCGCCCGAGTGCCGCTTGCTCTCCTTGGCGATGTACATCGCCGTGTCCGCCGCCTTCAACAGCGTCTCAGGGGTCGTTCCGTCAATCGGATACAGCGCAATGCCCAGGCTCGCAGACCCGCGCAGCAGATAATGCTCTACTTCAAACGGCGCGTCAAAGCAATGCTCCAGGCGCTGGCAGATCTCTTCCACATCGGCCTGCGTCCGCACCACTGGCACAAGGGCCGCAAACTCGTCGCCACCCAGCCGCGCCAGCATGTCGCCGGTGCGCAGTTGCCGCCGCATCCGCGCCGCCACCTCCTGCAGATACAGGTCGCCAACGTGGTGGCCGTACATATCGTTCACCTGCTTGAACTCGTCCAGGTCGAGATAGATCAGTCCCAGCACTGTCGACCGCTCGCGTGCTTTCTCGATCTGCTCTTCCAGATACTTCTCCAGCGAGAAGCGGTTGTACACATCCGTCAGCAGGTCAAACTCCGATCGATACACCAGGTCGGAGTACAGCTTGCGCGTCTCCATCGCCAGCGAGGCCAGCCGCACGCCCTGCGCCAGTGCGGCCGATTCTTCCTGTGCATTCGCGGGCCTGCCGATAATCGCGGCGTGCAAAATGCCCAGCGATCCGCCCGCGGGCGACGTAATCTCCTTGCCGATCACTCGCAGCCCGCTGCGCTGTATCGGCGTTTTGCCGTATCGCGTTCCGTCCGTCAGTTCGCACCAGCAGGACGCACCGCGCAGCAGGAATGAAACCATCTCCATGATGTGGTCGAGAATCTCGCCCAGTGGCCGCGAGCTGTTGATGTCTTCCAGAATGCGGCTGCGCCATTGCTCCAATTGCACCAGCCGCCGTTCCTGCGCTGCCTCGGCTTCAATCCGCGCCGTAATCACGGCCGTCTGTTGCCGCACCCGCCTCCGCAGCGTCCAGCCCCAGATAAACACCACCAGCACAACCACTGCCAGCAGCGCCACCAGCCGCAGCAGATTGTGCGCCGTGGACCAGGGCGCAGCCGAAATGATCTGTAGATCACCCGCCGAACGCAGCAGAATATTGAAGGGCGCCTTTGAGTTCAGAAAGTTCGAGCTTGCCACAAAGCACACGCCGGTTACACGCACCTTGGAACCGGGTTGCAGGACCCTCATTGAAGCCAGGGGCGCAAAGTTTGCTGCTTCAGCGGGCGGGTGCC
>JAGWML010000135.1 GCA_028873155.1 Acidobacteriota bacterium | reverse complement strand
ATTTACTTCGCGCGAGATCCACGCCGCTTCCACCATGTAGTCGTTCATCAGCCTGCGGCCAAAGCCTCCGCCCGTGCGCGTCAGGTGAACCGTTATCGCGCTCTCCGGAATGCCCAGTTCCTTGGCAACCATACGGCGACCGCCGCCCGGAGCCTGGCTCGTGGTCCAGATCTCCGCCTTGCCTTCCTGCACGTGTGCCGTGGTGTTCTGCGGCTCCAGCGCACCATGTGCCAGGAACGGATACGCGTACACTGCTTCAACCACCTTCGTCGCAGACTTCAGTGCGCCATCCACGTCGCCATAGCTGCGCAGCGTGTGTCCCGCCGGCTCCTTCAAAAGCTGCGCGGCTTTCTCGTTGAAGCCCTGGCTGCTCTGTTGGTCGGCAGTGGGCGAGCCTGCCGTCGCATCCCACTCCACCTTCAGCGCCCTGCGCGCGGCCTGCGCCTGCCACCAGGTCTCCGCCACAATCGCAATGCCCGGCTCCAGCCCCGGATCGGACTCAATCACCGCACCGCCTCGGAAGGTGCCTGCCACGACCAGCACATGCTTTACGCCTGGCATCTTTTGGATCGCGTCGACGTTGGCGCTCTTCACCTTGCCCGCCAGAACCGGACACTTTTGATAGACCGCATGCAGCATCCCCGGCACCTTCACGTCGATGCCGAAGAGCGGTTTGCCGGTGAGCAGCGCGGGGTTGTCCACGCCGCTGGTGAACTTGCCGATGATGCGATAGTCCTTCGGGTCTTTCAGCTTGAGCGTTGCGGGATCGGGCAGCGGCAGCTTCGCTGCCTCCTCTGCCAACTCGCCATAGCCCAGCGATCGCGCACTCGCCGCATGCAGCACCCGCCCGGATTTGGTGGAGCACTCCGCCTCCGCCACACCCCAGCGCTTTGCTGCGGCGGCGAGCATGAGCTGCCGCCCCGCCGCGCCCACATGGCGCAGCGGTTCCCAGTTGATGGGCGTGGCCATCGACCCGCCCGCGAACTGCGGTCCGTAGACCTCTTCGTCCAGGCTCGCCTGCTCGACTCGCACCTGGCTCCACTCCACGTCCAGCTCTTCGGCGATCAGCATGGGAAGCATGGTGCGCACGCCCTGGCCAATCTCGGGATTCTTGGCCTCAATCACCACCGTGCCGTCGGCCATCACGCGCAGAAAGGCACGCGGCGAGAGCCCTGCCGGACGCCCATTACCCTGCGCTGCAGCCAGCACACCCGCCATCTGCCGCTCATACAGGCCCAGGGCCATGCCGCCGCCAGCCAGGACCGTCAATTGAAGAAAATGCCGCCGGTTCACTCGCACTGGATTCCCCCTTCTGCGTCACTAGTCGCGCAATGCGGGCATTTGCTGCCCGGATGCGCGGTGAATGGCCTCACGGATGCGCGGATACGTGCCGCACCGGCACAAGTTGCCGCGCATCGCCGTGTCGATCTCCTCATCGGTTGGCTTGGGCGTCCGACCCAGCAGCGCAACAGCGCTCATCATCTGCCCGGACTGGCAATAGCCGCACTGCGGCACATCCAGTTCATCCCACGCCTTCTGCACCGGATGCGTTCCATCCTTCGACAGGCCCTCCAGTGTGGTGATGGACGAGCCAGCCACGCTGGCAACCGGGGTGATGCAGGAGCGGATCGCGTGGCCATCGACCAGCACGGTACACGCGCCGCAGACGCCCACGCCGCATCCATACTTGGCGCCCACCAGGTCGAGATGCTCCCGCAGCGCCCACAGCAGCGGCGTATCGCTGGACGCGTCCAATTGCACGGTCTGGTTGTTGACTTTGAGCTTCATGGACACATACCCTCCTTCAATGCCCCCGTGCTCACGAGGGGCAGCCGTTCCTCAGTCTGGTCGGCTTCCGTCACCGCGAACAGTGACGGACATCACACGATACTGCCATTCACGTCGAATCAGCCGTGTTGGAGCCCGGCGTACCGATGACCTAGACTAACTCTTTGGCTGGATCTTTGGCTCGCGGCAATCTTATAGCTGCGAACCGCCCCGAGGGAGCATGCACTTCAACTTTGACTTTACCGCCGTTCAGACGTTATGGACCCTTACGCTGGCGGCGCATCTCGTCCTGCTCGTCGTCTTACTGGGCCGCGATCGCGCCAGCCGCTTTCGCTGGTTTTTCACCGGCATCGCGCTCGTCACGCTGCGCCTTATCGCCAGCCGGCTGCTCTTCGGACGCATGCCGCAGATCGTGCTCGGAGAAACCTTCCTCGTCCTCGGCTTCATTTCGGTCATCGTGGGCCTGGTGGTCCTCGTCGAGCTCGCACGCATGACCTTTCGCACGGCATCTCCGCGCGCGTGGGGAATGGGGATCGCAGGAGCTCTCTGTGCAAGCGCTTTGTCCCTGATCGCCATCGGTCCCTGGCCCACGCTCCAGGCCGTTGTCCCCACCTCGCTGATGAATGCGCTGAATCTGCTGCAACTGCTCACGCAGAAGGGCGGGCTCGCTGTCGATCTGCTTTCAGTTGCGCTGGGCCTGCTAGCCGTCACCTTTGGCAGGCGTTGCGGCACAGCCTGGCGCAATCACTCGCAGCTCGTCATCATTGGTCTTTCCACTGCATCGCTCGGGCAACTCGCCACGCAATTGATCTGGCAGGCGATTGCGAAATCCGCCGCGCCGCACTCCATGGCGGAGTACACGCACATCATGGACCTGCGCGAGAAGCTGCTGAACGCCAACAGCGCGATCTACGTGGCCGTGCTGATCTGGTGGATTCTCTGGCTCTGGTTTGACGAGCCCGGAGCAACGACCACTTCAGAAGCTGTCAGCTCAAACCCAGCCGAGCCATAACGCATCTCAGAGAGTGAAATCGACGAAGCCGCGCTCCGGATCCGTCGACGCCAGCGTCACCGTCACGCGGTCGCCCACATCCAGATGGCGAGCGCCGGGCTTGTCCGCGTGGATCAGCATGCCTTCCACGTGTGGGTCCAGCGTTCGCACAAACGTGCCGTAGTGGTTCACGCCAGTGACAATCGCCTGAAACTTCTGGCCAATCCGCGGCTGCAGCACCACCGCGGCGATGCGCTTCTGCATCTCGCGCTCCACCTTGCGTGCCGCATCCTCCATCAACGTGCAGTGCTGCGCGATTGCATCGAGATCGCCCGCGGAGTACGGTGCCTGCGCGCGTCCGAGCCATGCCTTCAGCAACCGCTGCGTCACCATGTCTGGAAATCGCCGGTTCGGCGCCGTTGAGTGCGTGTAGTCCTGCACTGCAAGTCCGAAGTGGCCCGGTGACTCCTCCTTCGGACGCACCAGCACGTACTCGCCGGGCCCCATCAGCTTGACCACTGCCAGGGATAGATCCGGAAAATGATCTGGATCCTTCTGCTTCTGTTGGAGCAGAAAATCATTCAGCGCTTTCGAATCGGGAGTTGCTGGCAGCTTGGTGCCGAGCTGCTCCGCAAGCTCCACGATGCGGTCCCACCGCTTGGGCACACGGACCACACGGCGAATCGAAGCCACCCCTGCATCCTCAAAGATGCGCGCAATCACGCCGTTGGCCGTGACCATGAACTCCTCGATCAAGGATGTCGCCCGGTTCTTCTCCAGCCGGGAAATCTCTACTGCCTCATCGGCCAGCATCACAGGTCGCGTCTCAATCGTCTCGAGGTCAAGCGCGCCATGCTGAAACCGGTTCCCCAGCAGCCGCTGCGCCGCCGCATCCTGCAGCTTGAGCTGCGCCGCCAATTGCGCATCTGCCGCCACCTTCGCTGGCGCGTCGCCTTCCCCGGCCAGCCACTTGCCCACGCTGTTGTAGGCAAGCTGCGCATGGTTCCGGACCATGGCGCGATAGGCCTTTCCATCTGCCACCGCGCCTGCCGCATCCACGGTGAACTCAATCACCAGGGCAGGCCGATCTTCGTTTTCGTTGAGCGAGGTGATGCCCTCTGAGAGCTCCGCGGGCAGCATGGGAAAAACACGCACGCCGGTATACACCGACGTCGTCTCGCTGCGCGCGTGACTGTCGATGACTGTGCCTTTGCTCACTCGCGCGTCCACGTCTGCCACGCCCACCAGCACGCGGATACGGCCGTCGGCCAATTGCTCGGCCCACTCAATCTGGTCCAGATCCTTCGACGTGTCGTTATCAATCGACGACCAGAGCAGCGAACGCAAGTCCTGCAGGCCGGGGTCCGCGGAGTTGCCCGCCGCGGCCCGAATGGTCTCCAGTTGTCCGTCGGTGCCCGACGGGAACTCCGGCTGAAAACCATGCTCGATCATGGTTTCATGCGCTGCCGTCACCAGATTGAAGTGCGATGGGTGCGCGTGGTGGTTGGCCAATGCAACGCCTCCTGATGAAGCAACAGCGTATCACGGCGGATGACTGCTGAAGATGAAGGCGCCAAGGGGCCGGACCATCCTGCGGGCCAGCCCCTTGCGCTATCTTCGAATCGTCCGGCTACTGTTGAATGCCCAGGTCTGAAAGCACCTTGGGCTTCGCTTCATCCACGGACAGCAGATTGTGGCAGGCAGCGCAGTCCTGCGTAATCGACGAGCCGTCTTTGGCGGTGTGGTCGCCATCATGACAACGGAAGCAGCCCGGATAGCTCTGGTGGCCGATGTGATTGGGGTGCGTGCCCCAGGTCACCTTCATGTCCGGAAAGACATTCTCGCTGTAGATCTTCACCAGCTCGCGCGCCGCCGCCTGCTCCTGGGTAGCCTGTGCCGCGAGCACCGTGGGATTCGCCGTGCGATAGTAGGCCTGCAGCGCGGCCGGGATCTTCGTCGCCGCATCCTGCTGGCTCGTGTAGTCCGCCTTCAGCAGCGCCAGTCCTTCCTTGTGAATCCACGGAAGTGCCGGGCTAATGGCTCCCGCCTGCATTGCCTGGTTCAGCGCCTCCTCGGCAGTCTGGAAGGTATGCGCGGCCCGGTTGTGGCAATCGATGCAGTCCATCAACCTGCGCTCGCCCTGCGGCGTCGCACCATTCAGCGAAGAGGCCGCATACGCTGTCGCAGATCCATCGGAGCTGCGCCTTTGTACCCACGGAATCGTCGTGCGCGACGGATCCGTCGCAATGTATTCGATGTGTCCAAGATGGACGCCGTGGATGCCGGTCAGGTGCGACAAGCCGTCGAGCCCACCAAGGTGCAGCACCAGCACCGTCTGCGTCTCGCTGTTCTGCTCGTCGTCCGCGAAACTCGACCGCACCAGCAGCTTCTCGCCCACAAACTTTGCCGGCGTGTGGCAGCCCTCGCAGATAATTCGCGCGGGGCGCAGATTCCTTACAGGCGACGGCACCGGCGTTGGATAGCGCTGGAAAGCTACCTCGAAGAGCTGTTTCGTGCCATCCACCTTCGCCTCAAAATAGGACTGCGCGCCCGAGCCGATGTGGCAGGCCACGCAATCCACGTGGGAGTGCGGCGAAATCTGGTACGCCGCATATTCCGGATGCATCACATGACAGGACTGCCCGCAGAACTGCGGCGAATCCATATATGACGCGCCGCGGTAGCTGGCGACGGAAACAACCAGCAGGTTCACAATGGTCGCCACCAGCACGATATCCAGCCCGTGGCGGAAGATGCGATCGTTGAGATCGACCTTTGGATACACGGCGGGAATATGCCCCGCCCGCTGCAGCGCTTTGTGGCGAAAGTAGATCCCGATGGGGATGAGAATGAGGCCAAGGATAAAAAGTCCCGGCAGAATCAGGTTGAAGATAATCCCGAGATAAGGATTACTCTCCGACCGGCCCAGCAACTCCGTCACCCAGTAGGCGATCATGGTTGCGCCGGACGCGGTCGTAATGGCGCCCCCGGCCAGGCTGATCGGGTTATTACCGAAGAAGAGCGCCGGCCTTACCCAGTGCTCACGAAATCTCAACAGAAATGGCATGTTGCTCCCACGCTCAGAAATGAATGGCCCGCCGAAGCCGGCGGGCCGTCACCTACGCACTACTTCAGTGTTCGGAAATACGCCACGACGTCCTTCATCTGCGCATCGGAAAGTCCCGCAACCGCCTTCATCTTCCCTTTGCCGTTCTTCACCGCGTCAAGAACCTGGTCGGCCGAAAGCTTCTTGATGTCCGGGTCCGAAGCAGGCTTGATGCCCATCGCCTTGGCCATTGCCGGGTTGGGCGTGCCATTCGGGCCGTGGCACATCTGACACTTCGATTTGTACACAGCTTCGCCCGCGGATTGGGCAAAGCTCATGGAGCTGGCCAGACATACCGTCGCCGCCAGCACCGCCAGAGTTCGAATCATCTTCGTCATTGGTTAGCTCCTTGTTCGTTTCCGCAACTGAAATCACTCGAAAGCGCACTCGTTGCGGAGTTCTCATGTGCACTCACACTCGCCCCCTCTGCTCACATCGATCCTGAATGCGAGTTGCGTACAAAAAAACCAGATCGGATATCGTGGGGGCCGTTCCGGGCTCCGTTGCTCCTGCTCCCGTCTCGATTACTTCAAAAAAGTGCGGAAGTAGACTACCACGTCCTTGATCTGCGCATCGGTCAGCTTGTCCTTGTACGGCTGCATCTTGCCCATTCCGCCGCGGACAGCTTCGATCATCTTTGCTTCTGTGAATCCCTTCACTTCCGGATCGGTGATTGGCTTTACCTTCATGGCTTTCGCTGCAGGCGTATCCGCCAGTCCTTTTGCGCCATGACACATCTGGCACTTCGCCTTGTACAGTGTTTCTCCAGTGGACTGGGCAAAGCCCAAAGTGCCTGCCAAGGCAAGCACCGCCGCTAACGCCATACGTGTTTGCATTCGCTTGGTCATCGTCAAGACTCCAGAAATCGGTGAACTTGCTGGACCTCCCGCTGCGTGAAATCTTCGCCGGTCTGGTTCGTCTTTCCAGTCCGGCGAGTCCGCCCCTCTCGATTGAAGAGGGGCGGCTCTTGCGCTCAGAACTCGTAGTGCATCTGAACGGTCAGGTTATTTGCATGGAAGTTCCTCGGCGCCGTCAGACCCGAAGGCGGCTCGGTCAAGCCGGTCGGATAGGGCAGCGACGTGCATGGAACAACCGTGGAAGTGAGCGTTGTGGATGTGCTGCAGTTCTGCGGTCCGGATGGTCCGCCCTCCCCGTAGCCATAGAAGTCGTACTGCGCCTTCCAGACAAATCCGGGATGCACAGTCCAGGCCAGGCTGACAAAGGGTGACTGATAGGTTGAGACCAGCGATCCGTTGACTTCCCGCGCATCATTGAAGAACCGGCTGCCATTGACCGAATTGATGCGGTAACCAAAAGCGGAGCGGAATTTGTCCACCGGGCTATAGGTCAAAGACATCGTTCCGGACTGGGTCGGCGCATCCATGAAGTCGCGCGCGAACCAGTCGGCCAACTGGGTTGTCGAGCCTCTGGCATAGACGCCGGGGCAGACGGCCGGCCCGCCGCTTGCGTTGGTGGATGCGGTGCCCGGCAATGTTGCCGATGCGCCGTTGTTATAGCAGACGTTGGTTGCTGAGTAGACATCGCTATAGGCGTAGCTGAAATCCACGCCATAGTGATCGTTGGGATAGATTGCTGCGCTCAGGCTTGCGATCCGGCTGTGATCGACGTGGTCGATCGGCCCCTCATATGGGTCCTGCCCGGCAGCAACAACGGCCTGGTTGTTGTTGGTGTTGTTATGGCGTTCCCGGTCATTGAAGGCGCCGGAAAGTGTTGCCCACGTCCTTGGCTTGTAGGTCGTGTGCACACGATACTGCTGCAACTGCCGTGGTGCAACCGGAGTGAAGACATTGTCGAAGTAGGTGACCTCGACGCTTCCATTCAGGTCCCAGTTGTTCGCCGGATGCAAGACTGCGTTGAGGATGCCGCCGAACTCGGAGATCGCAACCGTACCGTTCACGGGATCCGCAAGCGCTATTGGAATGGGCCCCTGATGCGGCACGCCTTGTCCGATATTGCGGTTGCCGTAGTGATAGGTAAGCGCAAATCTGGACCGCGCCGTCGCGTCCCAGTTCAGCGTCAGATTGTTGATCAGGTATTCCTGCCCATAGTAATTCGGGGTCAACACGCCGTTGATGCCATGCGGAAGAGACCCGGTTCCCGTGGTCAGAGGACCAGAGTAGTTGATGGTCTGATTACCGGCGGTTTTGGGAGTCGACAGCGTGACCGGAACGGCGTCGGTCGAATAGCCAGGCTCCTGCACGTTCGAGAAGCTCGCCTGATCTTCGATGCTAACCCGCTCGGAAAGCTGCCAGATCACGCCATAGTTTGCGGAAAGAACAGAGCGATGCCCCTTTGCGAAGCCACTGGAAACAGACGAACGAATCGCCCCATTGAGTCCCTGCATC
>JAGWML010000134.1 GCA_028873155.1 Acidobacteriota bacterium | reverse complement strand
CAAGCCGATGAACTGCCCCGGTCATATCTTGATCTACAAGAACTCACCGAAGAGCTATCGTGACCTTCCCGCGCGCTACGCTGAGCTGGGCAACGTCTACCGCTATGAGCGCTCCGGCACCATGCACGGCCTCTTGCGCGTGCGTGGCTTCACGCAGGATGACGCACACATCTTCTGCATGCCCTCGCAGAGTGAAAGCGAAGTGGCGGCGTGCATCGACTTTGCCGAGGCTGTGCTCAAGACCTTCGGCTTCTCCGAGTTTAAGGTTGAGCTTTCGACGTGGGATCCCAATGACCGCGCGCACTATGCGGGGTCGGACGAGAACTGGAACCTGGCCATCAACTCGCTCGACAACGTGCTCAAGGCTAAGGGCATCCCGTATAAGACCATCCCCGGCGAAGCCGCGTTCTACGGTCCCAAGATCGACGTCAAGCTTGTGGACGTGCTGGGCCGTCTGTGGCAGCTTTCGACGGTGCAGTTCGACTTCAACCTGCCCGCACGCTTTGAACTGGAATACGTGGGCGAAGATGGCGAACGCCATCAGCCGGTCATGGTCCACCGCGCGCTCTTCGGGTCAGTGGAAAGATTCTTCGGGGTGCTCATCGAGCATTACGCCGGAGCTTTTCCGCTGTGGCTCGCGCCCGTGCAAATTGGTCTCGTCCCCATCAGCGAGCGCCACATCGAGTACGCGCATACGGTCGAGGCTGCGCTCAAAGCCGCAGGCTTGCGCGTGGAAGTGGACGCGCGCAACGAAAAGATGAACGCCAAGATCCGCGACTTTGCCAACCAGAAGACTCCCTACATCCTCGTCTTCGGCGACAAGGAAGAAGCAGCCAACGCAGTCAGCGTGCGTACCCGCGGTAAGGGCGATCAGGGTTCCATGCCGCTGGCGGATTTCATCGCCAACGCGCAGGCGCTTGTCGCAAAACAGTCCATGGACCTTTAGCGGCTGGGCGCGGCGGAGCAGGCCTTCGTCGCACCTGATGGCCGCGTCCACGTCTGCGAACGACCAAAGAGCGGCACGCCGATGTAGCCGCGCAGGTCCAGCTTCCCGTCCGCCGCCGTCATCATCCCGTGGTACGTCTTCCCTGTCTTTGGATCGTAGAGCGTGCCATCCGTGGCATGCGTTGCATCGCGGAGCGTGAAGGCGGTCCCAATCTCCAGCCCGCACAGCGCCCGGCCGCGCAGGCTTGCATCCGGGTTATGAATATCCGTTGGGGCATCGGCGTGTGGACTCAGCATCGAAATCCAGATGCAGATCTGGCTGCCGCAGTGGTCAACGCGCAGCACAGCCCCGCTCGGTTCCTGCCATATGCCCGTCATGCTGGCTGCCTGCGCATGAAGAATCGTTCCTCCGGCAAAAGCTGCAAAGAAGCTCAGTGTCGAAATCCATCGTGCCATGCGAGTGAGTCTCATCGTCATCCCAGTCCTGCTCCATTGTGCCGCAATTCCGGCAAGCCGGTCATCCGCACAGGTAAGGGAATACGGGTCCGCGCAGCGATGCGGCCCAGCAGCCCAGGCCAAAGGCGCACGGCCTGCGCTGCAACCGGTGCGGACACCATCATGCGCGAGATCGCCGTCGCCAGCCGCACCTGCGTGCGAAACTGCACGCGCATCGTTCGCGCAAACTCTGCGGCGCCTGCGCCACTCCGATACATCTCCGCTGCGAGGAGCGCGCTATGCAGAGCCATGGCCATTCCATCGCCCGCGAACGAAGGAATCACCGCCGCCTGATCGCCCAGCCGCCACAAGCCATCTTCGATCTCGGCTGGCAATAGGCCGTAAGGGATCGATGAGACAGCAAGCGGCTTTGCAAGCAGCGGCACCGCGCCGTCCAACCGCTCTTCCAAAGGCGCAGACGATGCGCACATGTGCGCCAGCAGCGTGTCCCATGCCCCTCCGCCGCGTGCGAGCTGCTCTCGCGTCACCAGCAGGCACAGATTTGCCTGCTGACCTTCGACCATCTGCAGACCCGCATAGCCGCCGGGGAAGAGGAACAGCTCCACCCAGCCGGCCAGAGCCTGCATCTGCGCGGCTTTCAGTCGGAAGTACATTTTGAATCCAACCAGGTTGCTCTGCTTCCCGCGCGGCCTTCTGTAGCCATTCAGATCGTGCTTGCCGGTTGAGAGAAACGCAGTGCGCGCCGCGTGCTCGGCACCGCCGCTCACACGGGCCTGCCAGCCATCCCGCGTCTGTGCCAGCGCCTCCACGCGTTGGCCCCGAAGCATCGACACTCCTTCGCGCGCCGCCAATACGAGCAACGCCTCATCCAGTGTGCGCCGCGTCAGCGAGAGAGCGGGGAAGGGGAGTTCGCATGCTGCGATTGTCTTGCGACCATGCAAGCGGACGCCATGGATCGCAGCCGCACCCAGCGCGCGCGGCGCGAGGCCCAGCGATTCAAGATATCCAGCCGCTTCGTGACTCAGAAACTCGCCACACACTTTATCGTGGGCCGTGGCAGTTTGTTCCAGCAGTGCGACCTCACGCCCCTGGCGTACGAGTGCAATCCCCAGCGCAGCGCCGGCCGGCCCGCCGCCTACAATCAGCACCTCTGAAGAGTAGTCGCTCATGCTTTCACTCGCCCCACGCACAGCCGCCCCGGCCACGCATCATAGATCCGGATCGCGTTGCGATGTACCCGCGCTTCTGCTGCATAGCGTTCCCAGTCGCTTGCGGTAAAAGCGCGCTGAATCGACACGGGTCCATCGTGCTGGACGAAGGGATGCCACCGCATCACGCGCGAGAGTATCGAAAATCCAACGTAGGATCCACGCGCCCGCTTCAGGTCGTTGATGAACCAGCCCATCGCCGCCGTGCGCTCCATCCAGGCGAGAAACCGCACAATCTCAGGCTCCCCAAGATGATGTGCAAAGAGGGAGCTGATGACAATATCGATCCTCTCATCCGGCGCAAAATCAAACACCCCGCCTGTCACCCACCGGATGGCGCTGCTGGCCGGCGTGAACTCACGCGCTGCCTGCGCTGCATACGGATTCAGATCGATGCCGGTCAAGCACACATCCACTCGTTGCCGCCGCGCCCACGCTTCGATGCGCCGCAGCATGTCGCCCGCGCCGCTGCCTACGTCGACAATGTGCAGCGGCCGCCGCACCTCTCCCGCAACCTGCCGCAGCCAACGCAGGGTGGGCCGATACGAAAGCACCACACGATTTACCTGCATCAGGTCGCGAAGGCAGGCGTAAAACTCCGCATAGCTGCACGGCTCATCCATCAACTCAGAAAGTTGAGCGCGTTGTGCAAATGCCGCCGCGTCAGGCCACATGGAATCGCATAATCTCCGCAGTCAGTCCCGGTCCAAATGATATGGCGCAACCGGCCTCGCCCGTGCGTGCCTCGCGCATCATCCTTTCCAGCACAAACATCACGGTTGCCGACGACATGTTGCCGAACGAAGCCAGCACCTCGCGCGACGGGCGCAGTGCATCGGTCGCAAGACCCAGGCCATCCTCGACGGCGTCCAAAATTGACCGTCCGCCCGGATGAATGGCCCACAGCTTCACGTCCCTGCCGTCCGCCACCGCGTCACCATGCTCGCGCATCGCTTTGGCAATTCGTGCAGGCACATGGGTCGAGAGAAACATATCAAAGCCAAGATCCCCCACGCGCCACGTAATCAGATCTCGCGACTCTTCAATCTGCATCGCGTGAAAGCTCTCCAGCTCAAGCCCGCCCGGATCGCTCGTCACCAGGCTCGCCGAGCATCCATCGGCGAAGAGCGAAAACGAAATGACCTCGCTCAGCTCCTGCGTCGGCTGAAAGTGCAGCGTACACAGCTCCAGATTCACCACAAGCACATGCGCATCCGGCTCTGAACGCACCACATGGCGCGCCATCTTCAGCGCATTCATGGCCGCATAGCAGCCCATGAATCCCATCATCGTTCGTTCGGTCGACGCGGACAGGCCCAGATAGTCGATGATGTCAAAGTCCATTCCCGGCGCATAAAAGCCCGTGCAGCAGGTCACAATCACATGGCGAATGCTTCCCCGTTCCTGCGCGCTCAGCGCCAGCTTGTCCAGCGCCTTGCGCAGCAGCACAGGCGCCGATTGCTCGAAGACCTTCATCCTCTGCGCTGTTGAAGGAAACTGCCCGCCCGCGTAAAACGAGAAGGCATCCATCGCCGCATCGCTCCGCGCAGGCTCGTCCGTCAGGCATGAGTAGCGGTGGTGAATTTCGGATTTCGCCGCAATCCTCTGGAAGATCGAACGCGCGCGCCGGTCTTCAAGCATCTCCGTGGCGAACGCGATGAACTTGTCGTGGATATCATGTTCCGGAACCGCGGTTCCGATACGCCGCAGATAGACACCTGCCATCTGGAACCTCCGGGGAAGTTGTGTATCAATCAGCGCATCCGTGACTGCACCACATTCAGGCGAATGCCAGATGCCCAGCCTATACCGTCCAATGGTACTTGGCCTGCCAAAATTTCAGAGTCAACGATGGCCAAGCAGATTGGCAAGACTTTGTTGCTGGTGTATTTGACGGCATGAACAGCCAATCGTTCGGCACATTTGTGCAGAAAATGGAGTGGCGCGGCCAGTGGCCCTGAGCCTAGTGCTTCACCCATCCATGCTTCCCCGCCCCAAAGCTTCTGCGATCGACTCGCGGCAGCGCACGAGCCACCGCGTGAGGGACAAGCGCATAGTGTTTTGCCGCAATCAGCGCCTCCGGAACGCACCAGACGTCTTCTTCCGCCGTCATCCAGTGCTGGCTGTCCAGCCGCGACAGATGCACCCCCCGTGAGTAAGCGCGAAGTGTGCGCTCGCCGCGCAGGTTGTAGTAGTGCTCGAAGTAGCTCAATGCCAGCTCGCGCAGCGTGCGATACACCGGCGCGCGAAAGCGCAGCCCCGCAAAATTTGACTTGGCAATTCCGCCCCACAGTCCGCGCTCGCGGTAGAGCGCAATCACATGGTCGTCATCGCGCACCGCCTCCAGGTCCATCAGCAGCGGCGGATGTCCGTTCACGCGCAGCGCGGCAGCGGCCAGCAGCGCGCCCTCCATGCAGTGGCCTTTGCGTTCATTGAGTACGCGCCTGGGCGACCAGGCCGTGTCCGCGTACTGATACGTCAGCTCATCGATGAACTTCTGAATGCGTGCCGGAGTCTTCAGCGCGCGCAGGGTGCGCAGCTCCTGCGGCGAGAAGCCGAAGCTCTCGCGCAGATAGGGTCGCGTTTTTGTTCTCGAAAGTCCCCGATGTGTTGAAGGCAAAGTTGGCGTTCTCGTGAAAAGCTGGCGCGATTATACCGAACGCGCGTCTGTTTCCACCCCGGTAAGCGCATCGCTTTATGCGTTAATCGCCATGCCCTCCACCGCCGCGTAGGCGTCCAGCATCGCTTCAGCCAGCGTGGGATGCGCATGGATCATGAACATCAGCTCGTCTACCGTGCCTTCCAACTCCATCACCGCAACAGCCTCCGCGACAAGCTCCGTCGCCTGCGGCCCGATGATGTGCACGCCCAGAATCTCTCCATACTTTGCATCGGAAACGATCTTCACAAAGCCGTCGTGATTGCCCACAATCGTCGCTTTGGAGTTGCCCGCGAACGGAAACTTGCCCACCTTTACTTCATAGCTTTTTTCCTTCGCCTGCGCTTCGGTCAGACCCACGCTGCCAATTTGCGGCTCGGTGTAGGTGGCTCCGGGAATACGGTCGCGCCGTACCGGCTTGAATGTGCGTCCGGCAATCTTCGACACGGCCACAATGCCGCTCATCATCGCCACATGCGCCAGTTGCGGCAGCCCGGCCACAATGTCGCCAATCGCAAACACGCCCGGCTCGGCCGTCTCCTGCGCTTCATTCACCGGGACAAAGCCGCGGTCGAGCGCAACGCGCGTCTTTTCGAGGCCAACGTTCTCCGTGCGCGGTGCGCGCCCCACAGCCACAAGCACCTTCTCGGCTTCCTTCTCCACCGTCTTGCCGTTGGCAGAGGTCCAGGTCACCTTCACACCCGCTTCGGTCTTCTCAATCTTCTCCACCTTCGCGCCGGTGTTTACGTCGATGCCGCGCTTTTTGAAGAGCCTCGTCATCTCCTTCGACACGTCCTCGTCCTCCACCGGCACCACGCGCGGCAGGAACTCTACGACCGTCACCTCCGCGCCAAAGCTGCGGAAAATCGAGCTGAACTCCATCCCCACGGCGCCCGCGCCAATCACAATCAGCGACTTCGGCGGCTCCGGCAGGGAAAGAATTTCGATATTCGTCAGAATGCGGTCATCCGGCTTCAGTCCAAAGATCGTCTTCGCCTCCGAGCCCGTTGCCAGAATCAGGTGCCGCGCCTTCAACTCCGCCGGCGCGCCCTCTGGCGCTTCGCTCAGGGCCACCGTGTGCACGCCGTTCTGCGCGGGGCCGGTCAGCCTTCCAAACCCCTGGATCAGCGTCACCTTGTTCTTCTTCACCAGAAATTCCAGGCCCTTGGTGTGCTTGCTGACGATGGAGTTCTTGCGCGCCAGCACCGCCGCCCAATTCAGCGTGCGCCCATCGACGCCGTCAATGCCGTACTCGGCCGCGTGCTTCAGGTGGTCCCACAACTCGGCGTTGAACAGCAGTGACTTGGTCGGGATGCAGCCCACGTGCAGGCAGGTTCCGCCCAGCTTCGGGCTCTTCTCGATCAGCGCCACCTTCAGGCCTAGTTGTGCTCCGCGAAAAGCCGCCGTGTATCCGCCCGGTCCGCCGCCGAGTATCGCCACATCGAAGATCGTCTCTGCCAAGGCCAGCTCCATTCCCGCGCGCTTTCGCTCACCAACCTGCGCGCGAATCCACAGACCAGTCTAAATGGACATGCGATCAGTGAAGAGCGGCCGGTCACAGGGCAGCTTCCACCGGGCCCACCGCCCTGCGCGCCGTTTCCGTCTCATCGCCGAAACTCTCAATCCAATGCACCTCCGGCTCGCGCCGAAACCACGTCATCTGCCGCTTGGCATAGTTGCGATGTCCCTGTTGAGCCGCGGCAAGGCCAGCCTCTTCGCTCATCTCACCGCGCACAACGGCCAGCGCCTGCCGATAGCCCAGCGCGTCGAGCGCCTTCACCGGCCCGTAGCGTGCCAGCAGCCCACGCGTCTCCTCCACCAGTCCGGCAGCAAACATCGCGGCGCACCGCTGGTTGATGCGCTCATACAGCGCTGCGCGCGGCGGGTCTAGCCCAATGCGCAGCAGCCGGAAGCCCGTGAGCGGATCGCGCGCCAGATCTTCGCGCTCCAGCATCTCGCTCATCGGTCTGCGTCCTGCAAGACAGACTTCGATTGCGCGAATCAGCTTCGGCGTGTCATTCGCGTGGATGCTCTGCGCGCGTGTGGCGTCGAGGCGCGCAAGCATTCGATGCAGCCACGCGCCGCCCCGCTTCTCTGCCGACAGGCGCAGGCGCTCGCGCAGCTTCTCCTGCCGCTCCGGCGCAGCAAACAAGCCCTCGGTCAGCGCTCGCAGGTAGAGTCCAGTCCCGCCGGTCACAATCGGCAGGCGCCCGCGCGCCGCAATCTCCCGCAGAGCCGTGCGGGCAAGTCTGCTGTACGCGCCTGCGGTAAACGGCTCATCCGGGTTCGCCACGTCGATGAGGTGATGTGGCGCCCGCGCTCGCTCCGCCGCGGTCGGTTTGGCAGAGCCCAGATCCATCCCGCGATACACGGCCACGGAGTCGCAGCTCACGATCTCACTGCCAAAACGCTCGGAGAGGGACAAAGACAGCGCCGTCTTGCCGCTCCCTGTCGGGCCCAGCAGCAGCACAACCAAAGGCTCCTTTGCGCCGAAGTCGCGGTCCGCCGTCCGCGCAGGGTCCGTCCGCCCAGCACTCACAGGCGCCACCAGCCGGGGGGAAAGAGCCATTTGAGATTGGCATGCATCAGCCACCAGCCCAGCACGCCCACCGCCAGCAGCACCAGGCCGAGCGCCTGATTGCGCGCGAAGAGTCGCTGCTGCTCCGCGCGCCGCTCCTCCGCGGCTTTCTGTTCGAGATAAGGCCGGATGCGCATTTCAACTACCAGAGAATTCCTACGACGCGAATCCTTCGCGCCAAGCACAAGTATAGGTGGGCATTTGGATAAGCAATGAGCGAATGTGATTTTCAGCATTACTGCCCGCGACTGAACAATCTCTTTAGGTGCCACATCAATCGACGGAGCGAGGGCAACCTGGTGTATTCTGCTGCCGGATCGCTAATGATTAAGATTTGCGCTTCAATGGCAATGCGAAAAATACTCGGTGGAGTCGGAGCAAGTTTTGTAGGAGGCGAACTATCACT
>JAGWML010000133.1 GCA_028873155.1 Acidobacteriota bacterium | reverse complement strand
GCGACGGCCCGGCACGTCTTCTCATGAAGACCGGCGACGAAGCCTATGCCTCGACGCCCCGCTTCACTTCGCGTTCCGCCCCGGCCGAAACTTCACCAGGTAAAACACCCCAATCAGCGCCAGCGTCCCGCCCCACCATACCGGCGTGTGCAGGTCGGTCATCTGCACCAGCGGCGGATAGTTGCCCGTGGCCAACTCAAAAATTCCGTACCCGAAAATCAGCGCGCCATACACCGTGAGCAACACGCCAATGAAAAACCAGATGGGTATCCGTGAACCATGCATACTGCGTCCAATCCTTTCGTGGCCACGCGCGCCGGCCATCTTCGTCCGCGCGCGCCGCCCGCTACCAGAACAGAATGTTCAACCCTGCAAACAGCACCACCACCGCCACCGCCCACATGTACTCGTTCTTGTAGAACGGCACCGGCTCCTCGGTCGGCAGCTTCGTCGCGCCGTACACCAGCCCCTCCAGTTGCTCCACTGGCTTCGGCTTCGTGAAAAGGCTCACTACAAAAATCACTGCCACGCTCACCAGAAACGCCCACAGTGCGCGATACAGGTTCTCGGCCATCGGCTTCGCATCCGGTGACAGCGCCACTGTCGCCAGCGCCGCCGGTGTCAGCTTCACCCACACAAACAGGCTCACCGACGTCAAGATCCCAATCAGCAGTCCCAGGAATCCTGCCGGCGCCGTTGCCCGCTTCCAGAACATGCCCATCAGAATCGCGCCCAGAAGCGGAGCGATAAAGAAGCTGAACAACGCCTGCACGTAGTCCATGATCCCGTGCGCATGCATCACCAGGTACGCAGCGCCAATCGACACCGCCACGCCCACCAGGATGGACAATCGCCCCACCATCACGTAGTGGCTGTCCGAACCGGACTTCTTGATCAGCGGCTTGTAAATGTCATAGGTCCACACCGTCGAGAACGCGCTCACGTTCCCCGCCATGCCGCTCATGAATCCCGCAATCAGCGCCGTAATGCCCAGACCCAGCAGGCCCGGCCCCAGGTACCGCACCATCATCAGCGGCAGCGCCTGGTTGTAGCTGTGCAGTTCCGCATCCCCGCCGCCCCCCAGCGCCTTCTGCTGCTGCTCCGGTGTCAAATTCGTCTTCGCCATCGCCGCCGAACACGCCGATGCGTTGTCCACCTGGCCCGCGCCATTCAAGGTGCATGCCGCCACAACGTCCTCGCCCACCAGCACGCGCCGCGTGCCGTCAGGATTCTGCAATAGCACCAGTCCAAGCAGTCCCGGCAGAATCACGATGAACGGCACCGCCATCTTGAAGAACGAGCCGATAATCGGCGCCATCCGCGCCGCGCGCAGGTTATGCGCCGCCAGCACGCGCTGCACGACCAGAAAGTCCGTCGTCCAGTAGCCGAAGCTGATTACGAATCCCAACCCGAATACGATCCCAGTCCAGTGCACACCCATCGGGTTCGCCGAAAAGTGACCCGTGTCGCGCCACAGGTGAAAGTACGTGTCCGAATGCATGTTGGTGATGATCCGGGCCTTCAACCCGGATACGCCGCCGGCCTGCACCAGCCCCAGAATCGGCACCAGCATCGCGCCGCCCCAGATCAGCACAAACTGCAGCACTTCGTTGAAGATCGCCGAGCGCAGCCCGCCCAGCCCCACATACAACGCCACCGCCACGGACGAGACAAGAATGCTGAATGTGATGTCCCAGCCCAGCACCACCTTCATCACCACTGCCATGGCGAACATGTTCACGCCGCTCATCAGAATCATCTCGGTCGCAAACGAAATCGCCGCCAGGATCCGCGCATGTTCTCCAAAGCGCAGATGCAGATAGCCCGGCACCGAGTGCGTCTTCGACACGTAATAGAACGGCATCATCACCAGGCCGAGGAACAGCATCGCCGGAATCGCACCCACCCAATACCAGTGCGTCGCCAGAATCCCGTACTGATACGCCGAGCCCGCCCAGCCCATCAGCTCCAGCGATCCCATGTTGGCTGAGACAAAGCTCAAGCCCGCGATCCAGGCCGTCATCTCTCGGCCGGCCATAAAAAACTCTTCGCTCGTGTTCGACTGGCCCTTCAGATAAAAGCCAATCCAGATCACCATGGCGAAGTAAATCGCGATCACCGCGATATCCAGCGTCCCCAGCCGTGCCAGCGGGGTTGCGTTCATGGCCAGTGCAGCCGGCAGCGCTGCCTGCGCTCCGGCCATTGTCAGTGGGGCAAATCCGAGCATCGTCTCACCTGAACCAATCCGTTGCGCCAGCCTGTTCCGCCGAACGCACTCACTAAGTAAATGGGTTTACTGCGAAGTTTGTCAAGCAGCAAAAACATCCGCCTGCCGCCGCGCAACTCCAGCTCGCGCCCCGCCTTCCCGTCCCTGTCCAGTTCCGCGTTTTACGGCCTTCAGTTTTTCGGGAAAGCGTTTACCCGCCAAAGTGTAGCACACACCCACCACCCGGCAACATCTCCCGCCTCCGCCGTGCTTTCCAATCCTTATGCGTTTCCCCCTTGTGCTCCTTCCACTGCGGCGATACCTTGGGTCATGGGACGCATTCTCTCTCCGCAAGTCTCCGGTATTTCATTCCCGTTCTCGGCTTTCCATCCTCCTGCTTCCTTACGCGCCCCTCTCATCCCATCCCAAAGGAGCACTCATGCAGCCGTCTGTTGATCCCATCCTCCCCGCCGGTCTCTCCCGCCGATCCTTCTTCCGCTTCGCCGCCGGTGCCTCCGCGCTCGCCTCCGCTCCGTTTCTCACCGAGGCCCATCTCGCTCTGGCCGCCATCCCCAAGTTCGCTGACCCCAATATCGGCATCCACATCGACGCCAACGAGAACCCGATGGGGCCCTGCGACGCCGCGCGTCAAGCCATGGACACCATCATTCCCCGCGGCGGCCGCTATCTCTTCCCCCTCGAAGATGTCCCCGCCGAAATCTTCGCCAAACAGCAAGGCCTCGATCCCGCGTCCGTGATTCCCTTCGCCGGCTCCAGTGAGCCGCTCCACTACACCATCCTCGCCTTCACCAGCAAAGACAAGCCCCTCGTCACCGCCGACCCCGGCTATGAAGCACCCATGTGGGCCGCGCAGGTCTCCGGCGCGCCCATCCTCAAGGTGCCTCTCGCCGATCCCCAGGGTTCTGGCGCTCACGACATCAAGGCCATGCTTGCCGCATCGCCTACTCCCGGTGTCCTCTACATCTGCAACCCCAACAATCCCACCGGCACCGTCACGCCCCACGAGCAGATCGAGTACGCCGTCAACAACGCACCCAAAGACACCGTCATCCTCATCGACGAGGCCTACATCCACTTCTGCGACGAGCCCAGTTCCCTTCACTTCGTCAAGGAGGGGAAAAACGTCATCGTCCTCCGCACCTTCTCCAAGATTTACGGCATGGCCGGCATCCGCATGGGCTTCGCCATCGGCCGTCCTGACCTGCTCGAAAAGATCGCCTCCCTCGGCGGCCAGAACTCCCTGCCCATCACCGCCGTCGCCGCGGCCAAGGCCAGTCTCCTCGATGCAGAACTGGTCCCCTCGCGCAAAAAGATCATCGGCGACACGCGCGCCGAAACCATCGCATGGCTCAAGTCGAAGGGCTACTCCACCACGCCTTCGGTCAGCAACTGCTTCATGCTCGATGTGGGCCGCCCCGGCAAAGAGGTCCAGGCCGCCCTCGCCGCCAAAGAGATGTTCGTCGGCCGCATCTGGCCCGCCTGGCCCAACTCTCTCCGCATCACCGTCGGCCTGCCCGACGAGATGCTCGCCTTCCGCAAGTCATTCTCTGAGGTCATGAGCGGCTCCACCGCTGGCCTCACGCCCGCCCCGCTCCCCGGCCGGCTCGCCGCGCACCCGCACACCCACCTCTCGTAAAGCGAGATTCCTGAGACCTCACACGCAACAAAAAACCCCACCGCCCGGTGGGGTTTTTCTCTACAACAAGTCGCTTCCGCTTCAGATACCTGCAAACCACGCGTACCCACCCTCCGGCGAGGCCGAACCCAATCCCTTGCCAAACCTCTTCATGGAATCCGTCACAGTGATGTGGTGCAGGAACTTCAGATTCTTGTATCCCAGTTGCATCGGCACGCGCATCCGAAGTGGTCCGCCAAACGCCACCGGTAACTCGCCATCATTCATCCCCATCGTTAGATAGGTCTGCGGATGCAGCGCCTCACGCATGTCGAGGCTGTCCCACTCGTCCGGCTCCACGCTGAAGTACGCCACATATCGCGCCTGCGGCAGCACGCCCACCTCGCGCAGCACGCCGCTCAGCGGAGTCCCAATCCACTCCGCAACGTACGACCAGCCCTCTTCGCACGCCACCTCCGTGATCTGGTTTCGCACCGGCAGGCTCTGCAAATCCGCCAGTGAAAACGCCGTTGGCCGCTCCACCATTCCATCCACCGTCAGCCGCCAGTCACTGAACCCCAGCGCCTGCGACTTCTTGAAGGCTTCAGTCGGCGGAGCAATCGGCACCGCAAACGGATCCTTCGAAATCATGCTCCGCGGAAACTCTCGCGCCGGCCTGTGCGCGGTGAGAAGGCTCTGCGCCGCGTATGTCAGCGTCTCGCCGGGCCCGAAGATGCCGCCCGCGTCCGGGGGCACAAGCCCATAGGCCTTCGCCAGCCGGTCCGCCACAGCCAGGCCTGTAATTCCAGCCGTCGCTGCCAGCCCGCCTGTAATCAGCTTCCTTCGGGATAGTCCGCTCATGCGTCCTCCTTCGCTGTGCTCGCGCGGCCCGTAATCATCGCCCGCGTTCGTTTCCAGAAGCCCGCCAGCGCAATCATCGCCACGTGCACGCCAAAGAACCCGACCAGCAGCAGCGTAATCACAAAGTGCAGCGTCCGCGCGCTCTGTCGTCCCCCCAGCAGGCTCGCCGCCGCCGGAACCGCCGACGTAAACGAGGGCGACATCGCCAGCCCCGTCCAGATCACCATCGGGAACAGCACGAAAATCACAACCAGATACGTGGCCCGTTGCAGCGCGTTATAGCTGTGCGCTTCATCGTTTGCCGCGCGTCCGCCGCGCAGAGACTTTGTGATCACCCGCCACAACGCGCCTGCCGAGCGCTCGCCGCGCTGCGGCGTCAGGTGGTTTTTGAAGTGCCCGCGCCAGACGCCCCACAGCACATACACCAGCCCTGTGAGCGCCACCACCCACGCCGCTTCAAAGTGCAGGTACCGGCCCCAGCCGTTTCCATCCGGCATCGCTGTGCCAAAGCCGTTGTTCACCCACGGGCGCGAGGTCGGAAGCGGCAGAGAGAACAGCGGACGCATATTCGCATTGCCGCTCTCGCCCCAATAGAACCGCGGATGAGAAATCAAAATCTCTGCGCCCGTAATCAGGAGCGCCAGAAAGGCCAGCACCGTCAGCCAGTGCGTAACGCGCACCACCGCAGCATGACGCAAAGTTGCCGAGATGGCTCGAGGGGAAGTCGTCGCCATTGCCGAAGCATAGCACGGGATGTATGCACTTTCACTGGATTTCAAGCGCGCTTCCCGCGGATCAAGCCTGCATCGGAATCAGTTCGTCTTTTTCTCCGCGCCTTCCTTGGCCCCGTGGAACGCTCCCTCCGTCGTGCTCTTCGTCTTGTCCCATGCCTTCTTCGTGCCTTTGGCTGTTGCGTGCGCCGCTTTCTTGGTGTCCTTGTCCGTCGCGTGGGCCACTTTCTTGGTGTCCTTCGCCGTGGCGTGCGCGGCCTTGTCTGACGCCTTTTCGGTCGCGTGCGTGGCCTTCAAGGTGTCCTTCTTCACAGCGTGGCCCGTGTCCTTCGCGGCCACCTTCGTATCGTGCCCAGCCGCCTTCATGTCATGCGTCACGCTGTTGTCCTGGCTTGGGGCAGGGGGTTGACTCCATCCGAGAGTCGCCGCAAAAACCAATGCGACTCCCAGAACCTTCGCTGTTGTGTGGAGAGGTTGTGTTTTCATGTCCACGGAGTATAGGGTCTGCCTCACCACAACACAAGACCGCGCGCAAGCAAAAAAAATGCCGGCCGCGCTCGTCTGCGGCCGGTCTCTCCAAACTGCACGCTTGCGGCTTAGAAGATGATCTTCATTGCCAGTTGCGTGTTAAACGGTTCGCCTGTTCCGATACCCGGCGCGCCATACGCGTTGCCGATCGTCGTCGTAATCGCGCAGCTGCTCGAGTCCGTGCAGTAGCCGCCGCCTGGCGACGCCAGGTTCAGACGGTTGAATACGTTAAACATCTCCACCCGGAATTGTGTGTCGATGCGCTCCGCAATCTTTGTGTTTTTGAAGACCGAGAGATCCACATCCGAGAAGCCCGGCCCGTGCAGATCGTTCCGGTGGCTCGTGCCGTATGCACCGTTCAGTGAAGGCGTATACGCGTTCGCATTCATCCACGTCACGGAATACCCCGTCGCCGCCGTCCCCTGCACGCCGTGCGAAACGCCCGCATACGGGCTCACGCTCGGATTCCGGTCCGCGCGCTCCGCATACTCCCCGTTGCCGCTGCCGCCCACATTGCTCGAGTAGATCGTGAACGGCTGCCCGCCGTGGAAGTTCATCAGCGTGTTGAACTGCCAGCCCGACGTTAGCGCCTTCGGCCCGTGCGCAAACGCCGGAGCCATGTACGACACATAGCTCGTGAACGTGTTCCGCACGTCAAAGTCGCTGTTGCCGTACTCGCATTTGAAGCACAAACTGTTCTGCGGGTTGAAGAGATAGATCTCGCTGATCTCATCCAGCGAGTGTCCCCACGTGTACGCCATCTGCGTCGTCAGCCCATGCCAGCTTGCCATCCGCAGAGACGCCTGCAGCGAGTTGTAGTTCGACGTGCCAATCCCCTGAATTTGATTGATCACCCCGTAGTTCGCATACTGCGCATAGTACGGCCGAGTCGAGTTCGCGCCGCCGCTGCCCAGTCCCGCCTGGTTCACGTCCAGCAGCGCGCGCAGCCGCCGTCCCTGGCTGCCCACGTAGCCCAGCTCCGCAATCATCCCGCCCGCCAGGCTTTGCTCCAGGTTGAGGTTGTAGTTGTACATGTAGCCCGGCCGCAGCTTCTGGCTCACTGAGAACAGATTCGCGGTCGAGCAGCCCGCCTGCACCACGCTCGGGTTCGCAATGCACGGATTCGACGTCGTCGCAGCATTCGGAAAGATCAGCGCGCCGTTCGACGGAATCACACCCACCGTCGAGCCTGTGTCCACTACCGGTGTCGCTCCCGCAGGATTGTCCTGCACGCCAAACGCGCCGCCGTTGCTGCTGAACCGCGAGTTCAGATAGTTCACGACGTTCGGGCTGTCAAATCCCATCCCGAAGCCTCCGCGCAGCACCAGCTTGTTCGCGCCGCCCGGCTCCCAGTTGAAGCCCACCCGCGGACCATACCCCCCGTGATACTGCGGATACAAATTCGCAAGATCCACGCCCGCCGTCGCGATTCCGTTCGGCGCGCCCGGCAGGAAGGTCGTCAGGTCCTTCGTCCCGTTGTGCATCGGCCCCACGTACTCATACCGCAGTCCGTAGTTGAGGTTCAGCTTCGGCGTCACCTGGAACGCATCCTGCGCAAACAGCGCCCAGCTGTTCACAAACACCTGCCGCTTCGGATTGCCCTGAACAATGTTCGTGCCGCCCGCGTCAAAGCACCCCGCCAGAAAATCCGCAAGCTCGAAGAAGTGCGGATCGCTGCTCAGGTTGGAAGCCAGCGCCACCGATCCCGGCGCCGTCGTCGTTAACGCATCGCACGCCGTTCCCGCCGCCCCCGTCCATGGCCCCTGCGTGCCGTCGAACAGGAACGTCCCGCGTTGCCCAGCCTGATAGAAGTCGTCCACCTGCGCCTGCCGGAACTCGCCGCCAAACCGGAACTCATGCTTGCCCACCGTCCAGTTCAGTGCCTCGTCCAGATGGCCTGTTATGTCGTTCCTTCCTGAATTCGGAGTCCCGCCGATCGTGTCGAACCCGTTCGACGACGCGCCCAGTCCGCTGCTCGAGCTCGGCGACGCAATCTCGATCCGCGGCGATCCCGTCAGCGCCGCGCTCGTCGCGCCCGTGTTCAGCCCCAGCGCAATCGGCTGATACGCCGACGACTGGTCGCTGAACGCCTGGTTGAAATAGTTCACCCCCATGAATACCTGGTTCGTCATCCGCGGCGTCAACACCGTGTTGTACGTCAATGAGTAGTTCTGCACATGAATCGGCGCCACTTCGTAGAACGGCGAAAGATACGATACAGTCGGCGCAATCTGGTTCCCCTGGCCCACATACCACTTGAATGAAAGCTTGTTGTTCGCGTTCAGGTTGTAGTCCAGCTTCACCAGCCCGTTATGGCTGAAG
>JAGWML010000132.1 GCA_028873155.1 Acidobacteriota bacterium | reverse complement strand
CGCCAGGATGTTCTCGCGGAGTGCGGCAATGCCTTCGCCTGTGAGCGCAGATGTGGGCAGCGGGGCCAGACCCTTCAGCGCGGACTCCTGCGCAAGCCCGGTGGACAAGGCGATTTCCGAGCGCGGCGACTCCGGCTGCGCCGTGTTTGCCTGCGGTGACGATTCCGGCCGGGAGGAATCCGCACCGAACTGTTCCAGAAGATCGCATTTGTTGACGACGACGATCGCGGGCCGGCCCTCGACTGCGACGAGCAAGCGATGCTCTTCCTCGTTCAGCGGCTGGGTTGCGTCAAGCACGATGAGCACCAGCGCCGCATCGGCCAGCGCTTCACGGCTGCGCGCGATCCCCAGTTGCTCCGCCTCTTCATGGCCTTCCCGCAAACCCGCCGTGTCGACCAGTTCGATGGGAATGCCGCCGATGGAGATGCGCTCGGTGACAAGATCGCGAGTGGTGCCGGGAGTCGCCGTGACGATGGCGCGTTCGCGCTCGACGAGGCGGTTGAAGAGCGAGCTTTTGCCTGCGTTGGGGCGGCCGACGATGGCGAGGGTGAGGCCGTCATGGACGATGCGGCCGCGGGCGAAGGAGGCTTCCAGCGCAGCGAGCGGTGGCGCGAGTTCGTCGATGTGGCGGGCGATCTCGTTCTGCGGTGTGACCTCGACATCGTCTTCGGCGAAATCGATGCCGGCTTCGAGGAGAGCGATGAGTTCGACGAGGGATTGCTTGAGGGGCTGAACGCGACGGCTGAGCGCGCCGCCCATCTGGCTGGCGGCCTGGCGCGCCTGGGTGAGCGTCTGCGCGTCGATGAGGTCGCGCACGGCCTCGGCCTGCGTGAGGTCGAGTTTGCCGGCGAGAAAGGCGCGATGGGTGAATTCGCCCGCTTCAGCGAGGCGTGCGCCGAGTGCGATGGCGCGGCGGAGGAGCAGGTCAAGCACGACCGGGGAGCCATGCGCGGCAATTTCAACGACGTCCTCTGCGGTATAGGAGTGGGGCGCGGCGAACCAGGTCACGACCGCTTCATCGATGCGTTCGCCGGCTGCGCTTGCTGCATCGATTACGTCGGCGAGGCGCGGGCGGGCGGGCTCGAGCGGCTGGCGGAGCGCGACAAGCTGCGCGGCGATGGAGCTGGCTGCGGGTCCGCTGAGGCGCACGATGCCGATGCCGCCGCGGCCGGGAGGCGTGGAGATGGCGGCGATGGTGTCGTTGACGGAGGTCTCGCTCATGCTCTCAAGACAGTGTAGAGGAGTGCGCGTCATGGCAGTCTGCCAGCACGGGCTGCGGTTTGCTATAAAGGGTGCGGCGTTGGGGCCGGGTGGAGCGCGCCGCGAATTGCGTGGGCACATGTGCGATGCCGGGCCGATGGCGAGGAGGCGGGATGCAGAGGAGTGGGTTGGCTTCAGTTGGACGGATGGTGGTTGCCACGGCGTTTGTTTTGGGTGCGATTCTTGCTTCGGCACAGGCGCGGCACGCGCAGGCGGCCGCGGGCGCAACGCTGGACATGACGCCCGTGAAGGCGGAGAGTGTGGGATTCTCCAGCGAGCGGCTGGAGCGGCTGCACGCGCTGATGCAGGACGCGGTGAGCAATCATCAGGTGGCGGGCGTGGTGACGGTGCTGGCGCGGCACGGCAAGGTAGTGGATTACCGAGCCTACGGCATGCGCGACATTGAGGGCAATATTCCGATGACGACGGACGCGATCTTCCGCGACTACTCGATGACGAAGCCGGTGACGGCCACGGCGATGATGATGCTCTATGAGCAGGGCAAGTGGCTGCCAAGCGATCCAATCTCGAAGTACATCCCCGAGTTTGCGCACCTGAAGGTGTATGCAGGGACAGGCGCGGATGGCAAGGTGATTCTGGAGGACCCGGTGCATCCGCCTACGATGCACGAGCTGATGACGCATACGGCGGGATTCACGTATGGCATCTTTGGCGATACGCCGGTGGACAAGATGGTGCGAGATGCAGACCTCTTTCAGTCAAAGGATCTGCACGAGTTCATCACGAAGCTGGCGGGGCTGCCGCTGCTGTATCAACCGGGGACGAAGTGGGTGTACTCGGTATCAATGGATATTCAGGGCTACATTGTGGAGAAGCTCTCGGGCAAGACACTGCCGGAGTTCTATCGGGACGAGATCTTCAATCCTCTGGGCATGAAGGATGCGGGCTTCTATGTACCGCAGGACAAGTGGCAGCGGTTTGCCAAGGTCTACTGGGTGACCGATACGGGAGGACTCGCGGACCACGGACCGCAGACGGTGAACCGGCGCGACTTTGCGCATGAGCCGAGCCTGCCCTCGGGCGGCGGTGGCATGGTGTCGACGGCGGAGGACTACTACCGCTTTGCGACGATGCTGCTGGAGGGCGGGCAGCTTGGCGGGCAGCGGGTTTTGTCGCCGGCGACGGTGCACCTGATGAGCTCGAATCATCTGCCGCCGAGCCTGCTGACGGGCCAATTCAAGATTGGCACGCAGGTTATGCGGCCGGGGTTCGGCTATGGCTACAACTGCGCGGTGGTGTTTGACCCGCCCACGGCGGATCTGCCGGAGGGCAAGGGGACCTTCTTCTGGGATGGTGCGGCCGGCACGTGGTTCTGGATTGATCCGACGAACGACATTGTCTTTGTGGGCATGATCCAGCGCATGGGTACGAAGCCGACGAGCGAGAACCTGCAGTATCTGAGCCGCGGTGTGGTCTATGGCGCGCTGACGGATCCGGCGAAGTAGAAGCGCAGCAGCGGGCAAAGAACCATCCGCGCGCAGTTTACGTAAGATCACGATGGTACCCTCACACGAGGGGGAGGGTAGATGGGCGCTAGCAGAATCGAATTTCGCCTTCGGATGGCCATCAACGCGGCGATCATTGTGCTTGGCTTCTGGGCGCCGTGGAGTGAGTTCCTTGGATCTGGCGAGCGAATTTCATTGCTGGAGCGGCTGGCGCTGGTACTGAGCCGCGCGGGCCTGCTGCCGTTTGCGATTGCAACGGCAGGCATCGCTGCGCTTGCCGCGGTGTTGGCCGCCTTGGGCGTTCTGTTGCGCGTATGGGGCACGGCGTATCTGGGTCCAGCAACGGTGAACAACGCGGCGATGAAAGCGCGAGCAGTCATGGCCGACGGGCCTTACCGCTACGTGCGCAACCCTCTGTATCTCGGCATTTGGTTTATGGCCGCAGGGCTGGCGTTTCTGATGCCTGAAACGGGCGCGCTCGTCACCATGCTGCTCCTCACTCTCTTCCTGTTACGCCTCATTCTCGGCGAGGAGCAATTTCTCACTGTGCAGCTTGGCGAGCCTTACCGGGTCTATCTGCAGGCCGTTCCGCGCATCGCGCCGCGGCTGCGCACAAGCCTACCTCGCACGGGCGCTTCTCCGCGCTGGTTCCATGCGATTCTGACGGAACTGATCCCTATCGGAGTGTTTGTGGCGCTGGTCTGCTACCCATGGACGTTCGATCACAGACTGCTGCCGCGGATTGTCCTTATAAGCTTCGGACTCTCCCTGATCGTTCGCGCGCTCGGGCGGGGCGAGTCTGCGACAGGCATAATGGCAGGCTAGCCGCAACTGGCTGAAAATAAAACGGGGAGAAGCGCATCGGCTTCTCCCCGCTTCTGTCTGCAGTCCGGAGTGCTACTTCTTGGGGGGCGCGATGACGTCCTTGGCGGACTTGGCCACGCGGAACTTGACGACGGTCTTGGCCTTGATCTTGATGGCCTCGCCGGTCTGGGGGTTGCGGCCCATGCGGGCCTTGCGCTCCGCCTTGACGAGGCGGCCGATGCCGGGGATGACGAATACGCCGTTCTTCTTGGTTTCCTTGATGGCGGTCTCCGCCAGCAGGTCGAGGAAGGCAGCGGATTGCTTGTTGGTCAGTTGAAGCTTCTCGGCCATGTGCCGCGTCAGAGCGGTCTTGGTCATTCCAGTTGCCATGTGATGTTCTCCTTCTGGGCTTGCCCTCGGGGCAGCCGGTGTTGCCTGGGCTCACTTCCGCGTGTTGCGTGCCGCATGGAGGCTGTGCCGACGAGGCAACGCTGCACAAAACCCCTGTATTCATGCGGGTTCTTGCGAACCCCGTCGAAGAAACAATGAGCCTTTGGGGTGGGTAAAGTCAATGGGAAATCTTGGGATTTCCACAGTTTTCTTCGGTTTTCTTCGGTTTTTTCCTGTTTTTGGGCGTTTTGTGCCTGTTTTCTCTGAAAAGCCGCCGCCAGAGTGCTGGAAGACCGCATGGAGACAGACGTTGCGGGGAGTCGTCAGCGGAGGCCGAAGAGCACTTTCTTCTTCGGCGCACGGGCAGCGGCGAGCGGTGTGTTGAGCGCGTCCACGACGGGTGCGGCGATGCGGAAGTGGCGGATGACGGTGGCGGCGAGATCGGGTTTGAGGGCGGCCGTAGCGGGCAGTGCGGCGGCGAGTCCCCACTGGCGGCAGCGGATGAGGTCGAGCGCGGGGTGGTCGGAGGGGAAGCCCTTGGGCGGACGGGTGAGGGCGTTGCCCTCAAACTCATCGAATGTGCTCCGCACTTTTGAGTTTTGGAGGAGCTTGCGGAACGCCTGATGGTGGTCGAGGAGCCAGTGGCGGATTGCGGCGAGTTGGTCCTTCTCTGGCATGTAGGCGCCTGCGGCGATGATGACTTCCTTGGCGCTGACGTGGAAGTAGTAGCCCGCGCCGGAGGTTTTGTCGAGGCCGGTGTGCGTCCACCAGGCGGCGACGTGGGTTTTGTAGGGCGTCTTGTCGGCGCTGAAGCGCGTGTCGCGATAGATGCGGAAGAGGGATTTTTCGGCAGGGCGCACGTGGCTGGGCGCGAAGTCGAGCATGGCGTCAGTGATTTTGCGGATGGCCGCGAGCATGGGTTCCTTCAGGAACGACTCGTATTCAGCCTTGCGCGGCGTGAACCATTCGCGGTCGTTGTGGCGGGAGAGGTTGCGCAGGAAGGTGAGGGCTTCCGGGCGGAAGTAAGGAAGAGATGCGGGAGCGGGTTGGGTGGCGCGTGCCATGACGCAAACAGTCTATCGGATGACCTTGAGCGCGCCGCGGAAGAGTCCGTCGAAATCGTCCTTGAGTGCCGCATCTTTGGCCACCGCCTGTTCGATGGCCTTTTCCGCGGCGGGACGCTGGTAGCCGAGATTGACGAGGGCGGAGAGAACGTCTTCCACGGCAGCGCCACGGACGGCTGTGGGAGCGGGCGCGACGGCGAAGTCCTCGAGCTTGTCTTTCAACTCGACGACGAGGCGCTCGGCGAGTTTTTTGCCGACGCCAGGGATGCGGGTGAGCTGGGCGTGATCCTGCGCGCGGATGGCCTGGACCGTGCGCTCCGGTGACAGGCCGCTGAGCATCTTGATGGCGAGTTTGGGTCCGACGCCGCTGACAGTGATCAACCGCTCGAAGAGGCGCTTCTCTTCGCGTTCGAGGAAGCCGAAGAGGGCGATGGCGTCGTCGCTGACCTGGGTGTGGATGTAGAGCGCGGTCTCAGCGCCGAGCGAGGGCAGCGCGGTGAAGGTGGGCACGGAGATGGCGACGTCATAGCCGACGCCTGCGGCCTCAACGATGGCCTGGCCGGGTTCTTTGTGGATGAGCTTGCCGCGCAGGTGAGCGATCATTGCTTGCTATTGTAGAAGCCCCATGCGCCTGGCGACGTGCTCCAGGGTTTCGATGGCGCGGTCCATCTGTGCGCGGGTGTGCTCGCTGGTGAGGATGAGTCGGATGCGCGCCTTGCCTTCTGGCACGGTGGGGAAGGCGATCCCGGTTCCCATGACGCCTTCGTCGAAGAGCGCGCGGCTGAACTCCATGGCTGCGCGGCCCTCGCCCACGATGATGGGCGTAATTGGCGTCTGCGTCGCAGGCGTGGTGACTCCGCCGATGTTGAAGCCCAGCTTGTGCAGTTCGCCCTGGAAGTAGTGTGTGTTGTCCCACAGCCGCTGAATGCGCTCGGGCTCTGCCTCGAGAATGTCGAAGGCCGCGATGCAGGTGGCGGCGACCGAAGGCGGATGCGAGGTGGAGAAGAGGAATGGGCGGGCGCGGTGGTAGAGGTAGTCAATCAAGTCGCGGCTGCCACAGACGTAGCCGCCGAGCGCGCCGATGGCCTTCGACAGCGTGCCGACCTGTACATCGACGCGGCCATGCATGCCGAAGTGGTCGATGCTGCCGCGGCCGTTGCGGCCGAGGACGCCGGAGGCATGGGCGTCGTCGACCATCATGATGGCGCCGTATTTCTCCGCCAGCGCAGCGAGCTTGTCGACGGGGCCGATGTCTCCGTCCATGGAGAAGACGCCGTCGGTGATGACCAGCTTGTGGCCGGGTTCGTTGGCGACCTCTTTGAGCAGCTCTTCGCAGTGGGCGACGTCTTTATGGCGGAAGACCTTGATTTTGGCGCGGGAGAGGCGCGCGCCGTCGATGATGCTGGCGTGGTTGAGCTCGTCGGAGAGGATGAAGTCCTCTTTGCCGAGGATGGCGCTGACGGTGCCGGCATTGGCCGCAAAGCCGCTCTGGAAGACGACGCAAGCCTCCACGTTTTTGAAGCGGGCGATGCGCTCTTCGAGCTCCATGTGGATGCGCATGGTGCCGGCGATGGTCCGCACTGCTCCCGACCCGACGCCATAGGTGCGCGTGGCGGCGATGGCGGCCTCGATGAGCTTGGGGTGGTTGGCCAGGCCGAGGTAGTTGTTGCTGGCCAGGTTGATGACCTCGCGGCCGTCGTAGTGGCAGACCGGGGCCTGCTGGTCGTCGAGCACGCGCAGGCGGAAGTGCGTTCCTTTGGCCTTGAGTTCGTCGAGTGCGGCGGTGAGATAGGCGAGCTGCGGGCGGGCGGCGGTCTCAGGCATGGCGTTGCACCTCAAAGAGAAAGCATAGCGCGGCGTGGCCCGGAAGGGATGTGAGGTGCGCGTGTGAGGTGCGGCGCGGTGCGGCAGGGTCAGGCGAGGAACCAGTTCCACTGCCCCTGCGTGAGCGGGACGACGGAGAGGCGGCCGATGACGAGCAGCGGCGAGCCGGCGAAGAGCGGCTCGGCCTTGATGGAGGCGAGGGTCTTGGGATGCTTGAGGCGCTTGCCGGCTTTGACCTTGACGATGGGGACCTTGGGGTTGGAGGCATCGACGCTGACCACGGCGCCGGTGCGGACGGCGGTGCGCTCGTCGCCGGTGTGGTAGAAGATCCATTTTGTGCCGGGTTTCATTTCGCGCAGGTGCTTGACGGCGGTGGGATTGGTGACGCCGTCCCAGATGGTTTCCCGGTCGCGGAGGAAGTCGTCGAAGGAGTAGACGTCCGGCTCGGTCTTGAAGAGGAAGCAGGCCATGGGGGCAGGATACATGAGGAACTGGTCGAGGGGGCGGTGACGTGCGGTTGACGGATAGCCTGTGATTCGACAAGAATCCGACCGAGTGGGTAAGGGCATCCTTCATGAATCGGAGGGCGCTTCAATCCCGGTCCCATTCTGTTTATCCCTGCTCGACTCCCCTATTGATCGAGTAGACTTGGCGGAGCACTTCCATGGTTCTTTCCTCGGGGACACAGCTCGGCTTGTTCAAGATCCTTGTGCCGCTCGGCGCGGGCGGGATGGGAGAGGTGTATCGTGCGATGGACACGAAGCTGGATCGCGAGGTCGCCATCAAGGTTCTCTCCGCAGAGGTGGCGAACAATCCAGAACGGCTGGCACGATTCACACGCGAAGCGAAGGTTCTCGCCTCGCTGAACCATCCGAATATCGCCACCATCTTCGGTGTGGAAGACGGCGCCCTGGTGATGGAACTCATCGAGGGTGAGACGCTGGGCGATCGCATCAAGAGGGGGCCTATTCCTGCTGAGGAAGCTGTGCAGATTGCGATGGAGATTGCCGCTGCACTGGAATACGCTCACGAACGTGGAATCATTCATCGCGACCTGAAGCCTGCCAACGTGATGGTGTCCAATCGCGTGAAGGTGCTGGATTTTGGGCTTGCCAAGGTGCGCGAAAGTCTTGATCCAGACAGCACCATTACCTGCGAAACCCAGCTTGGGGTGATTCTGGGAACGGCAGCGTACATGTCGCCCGAACAGGCCGGCGGCAAACCTGCGGATGCTCGATCGGACGTGTTTTCCTTTGGCGTGCTTCTCTATGAAATGCTGACCGGGCAGCGCGCCTTTCCCGAAGCAACGCCCATCTCCGCGATGGCTGCAATCCTTCACAAGCATCCGAAGCGGTTGGGCGAAATCGCGCCGGGTGTACCAGCGGCGCTGGATTCGATCGTGAGCCGCTGTATGGCTAAGGATCCTGCTGCGCGGTTTGAAAGCATGACCGAGGTCAGGAAGGCTCTGAAGGACCTGGGGAAAGCTTCGGCAACTGCTGATGAGATTGC
>JAGWML010000317.1 GCA_028873155.1 Acidobacteriota bacterium | reverse complement strand
AATTGTTCTCTTGACAAAGAATCTCTTCACAATTTCGGGCTGGCTCATCCACTCCAACAGAGCGGTCCGCGCCTTGCGTTGTCAGCCTGGGCATTCAAGGCAGGCGAGGCTGAAACGGCGACCCAAAATGCGACTGAAAATGTCCGCATCTGGTGTTCTGGAGGCTCTTTGCCAGCCGTGATTTGCAGGTGCTAGCCTCTCTCTGCAATTGTTTATACGGAAGGGGCATTGCGAAGATCATGCAGAAGACGTACAACGGGCTCGAACTGCCCAAAGACGGCGCAATCATCGGATACAGCAACGGACAGTATCAAGTTCCTGACAATCCCATCATTCCATTCATAGAAGGAGACGGCACGGGGCGCGACATCTGGAAGGCCTCACAGCGCGTCTTTAACGCCGCGGTCGAGAAAGCCTACGGCGGCAAACGCAGCATCAAGTGGTTTGAAATCTTCGCCGGCGAGAAGGCTTTCCGCCAGTTCAACACATGGCTGCCGGACGATTCAGTGGCGGCGGCGCTAGATCTGCGCGTGTCCATCAAGGGACCGCTGACGACGCCTGTGGGCGGCGGCATCCGCTCGCTGAACGTGGCGCTGCGGCAGATTATGGACCTGTATGCCTGCGTGCGGCCGGTGAAGTACTACCAGGGCGTGCCCAGCCCGGTAAAGCGCCCGGAATTGGTCAATATCGTCATCTTCCGCGAGAACACCGAAGATGTGTACTCGGGCATCGAGTTCAAGCAGGGTACCGACGAAGCAACCAAGCTCATCGGCTTCCTGAATGACGAGATGCTCAAGGGCGGAAAAAAGAAGATTCGTACGGACTCCGGCGTGGGCATCAAGCCGATTTCGATCTTTGGGACCAAGCGGCTGGTGCGGTATGCAATACGCCACGCGATAGAGGCCGGACGCAAGACAGTGACGCTGGTGCACAAGGGCAACATCCAGAAATTCACCGAGGGCGCCTTCCGCGAGTGGGGCTACGAAGTGGCGACCGAGGAGTTCCGCGCAGAGACGGTAACCGAGCGCGAGAGCTGGATTCTGGGCAATCTGGACGCCAACCCAAACCTGACCGTCGAGCAGAATGCGGCGATGATCGAGCCGGGCATGGAGTTCGCCCCGCAGAGCTTCCGCGATTCAGTGTGCGCCGAGGTCAAGGCCGTGATTGAGGCGATTGGGAAGACGCACGGCAACGGCGCATGGAAGTCCAAGATCCTGGTGAATGACCGCATCGCGGACTCCATATTCCAACAGATCATCATCCGGCCGGCGGACTACAGCGTGCTGGCAACGACCAACCTGAACGGCGACTACATCTCCGATGCGGCCGCGGCCCAGGTGGGCGGACTGGGCATCGCGCCTGGCGCCAACATCGGCGATGGCTATGCGGTGTTTGAGGCGACGCACGGGACGGCGCCAAAGTATGCCGACAAGGACGTTATTAATCCAGGCTCGGTGATTCTATCGGGCGTGATGATGCTGGAATTTATCGGCTGGAAGGAAGCGGCGAAGATGATTGAGACCGCGATGGAGAAG
>JAGWML010000131.1 GCA_028873155.1 Acidobacteriota bacterium | reverse complement strand
ATCTATGTGCCTGCGGCGCAGGTGGCGATCCAGGGGCGCGTTCTGGGCGTGCTGCGCAAGTATCGATGAGTTTGGACCCCGACAAGGGAAAAGGCCCGACTGTCGGGCCTTTTCTGTTCTTGCAAGTTGCGCTCAGACCGTCCTAGGCAAGCAGCTTCTGGACCTTTTCCTCGATAACGTTCTGCGGCACGTAGCCCACTACCTGATCGGCCACTTTGCCGCCCTTGAAGAATAAGAGCGTAGGAATTCCGCGAATCCCGTAGCGCGACGGTGTCGCTCCGTTTTCGTCCACATTGACCTTGGCAACCTTGAGCTTGCCTGCATACGAGGCGGCGACGCCCTCGACGATGGGCCCAATTGCCTTGCAGGGACCGCACCAGACGGCCCAGAAATCCACCAGCACGGGCTGCTCACTGTGCAGCACTTCCTGGTCGAATGTTGCATCGCTTACTTCAAGTACTCCAACTCCAGCCATGTTCCTCCCTTACAGCGTGCTCCTCACTGAAATGAGAGGAGCGTTCACCCTCTATTAGGATGCGGCAGCGCACCCCAAAGTCGCAACCCTGCGGACTGCTGAGCGAGGATAGAAATTGAGCAGCGAGGATCTTGGGGTAGAAATCAAAAGCGCCCGGAACCATTCGGGTTACCGGGCGCCAGAGCAGCCCTCCCCCAGAACTGCCCATCCGGGAAATCTAGGCATTCCGGAGGATAAAATCAAGCAATCTTCGGTACCGCGCGGAGTAATGACGAACGGGTGACTGTGAGCGACGACTCACGAGGCGTCAACGGGCTCGTGGCTGGCCAGGCTTTCTGCGCCATCCGCCTGGAAGGAGCACATCTTGAGTTCAGGCTCTGGAAGTCCAGCAAGCGCGGCGCGGATGGAAGCGGCGGCCGAGGCAAGGCTCTGCTCATCTTCCACAATGACGAGGACGGCAGGGCCCGCTCCACTGAGAGCCACGCCGAGAATGCCAGGGCTGCCTGCCAACGGAAGCAGCGGTGGTAGCAGGGGGCACATCGAGGCGCGGTAGGGCTGGTGAAAACGGTCGCGCATGGCGATGCGCAGCAACTCTCCTCTGCCCTGCGCAAAGGCCAGGCCGAGCAGCGAGGCGGACTGGACGTTCGCAACGGCGTCCGCGCGGGAGTACGTGGCGGGCAGTACGGCGCGCGCTTTGCTGGTGGCGAGCGGGTCGGCGGGCAGCACCACGATGGCACGCCAGTTGACGGGCGGAATCACGCGTGCGAAGCGCACGGCCCGGCCTTCAGCGGCTGCGGTGATGAAGCCACCCAGCCAGCAGGACGCGGCATTGTCGGGATGCCCCTCAAGCGCGCTTGCTTCTTCAAGGACCTGCGCCGAGGTCCAGCCCAGCAAACCAAAATGCACGGCGAGAGCGATTGCTGCCAGGCGGCCCGCAGCAGAGGAGCCGCAGCCCATGCCGAGGGGAATTTCATTGTGCATGCGAATTGCGAGCGGAGTGACCGGCTTGCCGTTCTCGCGCAGCAGGCGCTCGTAGATGCCCAGAATGAGGTTGTTCTCGATGTGCGAAGTGCGCTCGGCATCGCGGCCTGAAGCTGCGATAGAGAACTCCGGTGCCGGCACCGCCTCGATCTCAAGAAAGAAATCGAGTGCGACGGCCGCGGCGTCAAAGCCGGGCCCCAGATTTGCCGAGGTAGCGGGCAGCCTCAGGCGCAGCGGTGCAGTCATCCGGCCTGCTCCTTCAAAGCAGACAACACGGCCGCGGGGGTTGCGTCGACCACGACGGCGTTGCGTCGCAGCTTTTCAATCTCCGCTTCGCGGCCGGATTTTTCCTGATCGTTGAGCAGAGTGCCGCGATGGAAGTCGATCGTATAGTCGGCGTCTTTGAGTGTGTGGCCAGTGAGAACGAGCACGGTGCTTTCGCTGGCGGCGACGCGGCCGTTGGCGCGGAGCTTTTTGAGTCCTGCGAGCGTCACGGCGGAGGCCGGTTCGCAGCCAAGACCCTCGGCGCCGATCTCGGCTTTGGCGATAGCGATTTCAGCTTCCGTCACATCGAGACACCAGCCTCCCGTTTCTTCAATGACGCGCGCGGCCTTGCGCCATGAGGCAGGGTTCCCGATGCGGATGGCGGTTGCGCGCGTGTGCGCCTCAACCGGCTCAAAGGCTGCGCCGCGATGGGCGCGAAAGAAGCGCGAAAGTGGGTTGGCTCCCTCGGCCTGGATGACAGAAATCCTAGGCATGCGGGCAATCAGGCCCAGCTCGTGCATTTCCTTGAAGCCCTTGCCGAGCGCAGAACTGTTGCCGAGATTGCCGCCGGGAACGATGACATGGTCAGGAACCATCCAATCGAAGGCTTCTGCGATTTCGATGGCCGGAGTCTTCTGACCTTCCAGGCGATAGGGATTGACGGAATTCAGCAGATAGATCGGGGACTGACGGACGATCTCAGTGAGGAGCCTCAGGCAACCGTCGAAATCGGTGTTGAGCTGGCAGGTAACGGCGCCGTAGTCCATGGCCTGCGAGAGCTTGCCCCAGGCGATTTTGCCCTCCGGGATCAGGACGAGGCTACGCAGACCTGCGCGCGCGGCATAGGCAGCCATGGCGGCGGAGGTGTTGCCCGTGGAAGCGCAGGCAACCCATTCGAAGCCGCGTTCTTTGGCGACGCTGAGGGCTGCGGTCATGCCCGTATCTTTGAACGAGCCTGTCGGATTCATGCCCTGATGCTTGGCAAAGAGCTGGTCCATACCGAGCGCCCGCGCATTGCGGGTCAAAGGATAGAGCGGCGTGTTGCCTTCGCGGAGCGTGACCGCATTGCCGAAGCTTTCGAGTATGGGCAGGAGTTCGCGGAAGCGCCAGACGCCGGAGTGATCGACGGCCTCAGACGAGCAGCGGCGCTCGCGCCAGAGCCATTTCAGTGCGCCGGCGTTGGGGCGGTCCGGGCCTTTGCGCTGCTCCCAGCCAGGGTATTCGACCTCAAAGAGCTCACCACATGCGGCGCAGCGAAAATCTGGCTGGGCCTCGGCCCCGCGGATGCGCGCGCCACATCCGAAACAGCGTAACTGATGCAGATTGTCGTTCATGCCTGCATTCAGGGTATCAGTTGATGTGCCGATTTTGTGGCAGGCCACTGAACAGGACCGAACGCATTTCAGCGTGGGCGCGACGGCCCTGCATCAAAACCCACGAGGACCGGTTCGCGGTCGAGCCGAATGCCGAATCGGTCTTGTACGGCGGACGCGATGCGGTCGGCGAGGGCGAGAATCTCCGCCGCTGTGGCGCCGCCGCGATTGATGAGGGCCAGTGTGTGCCGGGACGAGACGGCCGCCGCGCCGAGCGTGTAGCCCCTGGCATAGCCGGCTTGTTCAATGAGCCATGCCGCGGGAATCTTCACGCGCGCAGCGGAGCTTATTTCCAGGTCCGCGGGAAAATGTGGCGGTTGCTTGCCAGCGGTCTCCGCGATGCTGCTCAACAGGTCCGCGGGAACGATGGGGTTCTTGAAGAAGCTGCCTGCGCTGCGGCTATCTGGGTCGCCTTCGACGAGGAGCATGCCTTTGGACACACGGATGCGGCGCACTCCGGCGGCCACCTGCGCGAGGGTGGGCGAAAAGCCGGAAGAAAAGGTGCGCTGGAGATCGGCGTAACGCAGCGTGGGCGCACCTGCGCGCGTGAGGCGATAATCGACGCGCGTGACGATGAAACGGCCGCGGTCGGTCGAGTTGAAACGGCTGCGACGGTAGTTGAAGTTGCAGTCTTCGGCTGGAAGGTCAACGAAGTCGTGGGAGCGGAGATCGAATGCGCGGACGCGCGTGATCGATGACGCGACCTCCTGGCCATACGCGCCGACGTTCTGCACGGGCGTGCCGCCCACCGTGCCGGGGATGCCCGCGAGGCACTCAATGCCAGCGCAATTGTCATCGACGGCGCGTTGGACGAAGGTATCCCAGGCTTCACCCGCAGCAGCCTGGTAGACGCGATATGCGCCGTCGTCGATGGCCGTGACGCCGCGCAGCGCGATGTGGAGCACGAGACCGGGAAACCCTGCGTCACTGACGAGGAGGTTGCTGCCGCCGCCGAGGACAAAGAGCGGGAGGCTCTGCTGCTTTGCCCACTCGACCGCTTCGACGATTTCTTCTTCGCTTGTTGCGTGAAGATACCAGCGCGCCGGGCCGCCAATGCCAAAGGTCGTGAACGGGGCAAGCGGCTTGTTCTCTTCCAAATGCATCGATTCAAGGCTACACTGCGCGGGAACGGATAAAATAGAGGCAGGCAACTTTCCCTGCCGGAGGCAAACATGTATCCAGAACTGATGGTGATTCCCATGCGCGAGGAATTGGTGCGAGCCGGAATCAGCGAAACACGCACCGCTGAAGATGTGGACGCCGCGGTGACACAGCCGGGCACGACGCTCCTGGTCGTCAACTCGATTTGCGGCTGCGCGGCCGGCAAGATGCGCCCCGGCGTGCGACTGGCGCTGGCGAACGCGGCGCATCAGCCCGACCGGAAGATTACAGTATTTGCCGGGCAGGATCGCGAAGCAACCGAGCGCGCGCGGAGCTACTTTGAGGGCAATCCGCCGACCTCGCCCGCAGTAGCGATTCTCCGCGACGGCAAGCTTGCCTATCTGATGCAGCGATTCGTGATTGAGCAGTCAACCGCGCAGGAGATTGCGCAGGAACTGATGCGCGCGTTTGACGAGCTGTGCGCGAAGACGACGGCGTAGAGACCGCGCGTTCTTATCAGCAAGTAAACAACGGCCTCCTTCAGCGGAGGCCGCTTTCGTTTGTGGTCATCGGTTCCCTGCTCTCAATCAGCCTCGTTGGCTTGCGCGAGTGCCTGTACCTTGCTGTGCTTGACGGAGTAGGTGAAGTAAATCACGAGGCCGATGAGGAGCCAGGTAATCATGACGATCCAGGTGATGCGCGCGAGGCGCGTCATGAGATAGAGGGCTGAGACGATGCCCAGAATCGGCACGAGCGGAACGAGCGGCGTGCGGAAAGGCCGCTCCATCTCAGGATGGCGGACGCGCAGGACCCACACGCCGGCGCTGACGATGGTGAAGGCCAGGAGCGTGCCGATATTGACGAGTTGCGAGAGATTTTCGATGGGGAGAAAAGCCGGCATGATGGCGGCAAAGGCGCCAAAGACGATCGTCGTAATCCAGGGCGTGCGAAATTTCGGATGAATCGCGGAGGCCCATTTCCAGAACAGCCCATCCTTCGACATGGAGTAAAACACGCGCGACTGGCCGAGGAGCATGACGAGCATCACGGTGGCCAGGCCGAATACGGCGCCGATTTTTACAAGCATCGAGCCCCAACTGACGCCGGTTGCGTCGATCGCGAGGGCGACGGGCGCGGCGACGTTGAGCGTCTTGTAAGAAACGAGGCCGGTGAGAACAAGCGAAACAAGAATGTAGAGGATAGTGCAAACAACGAGAGAACCAAGGATGCCGATTGGCATGTCACGCTGCGGATTTTTCGCTTCCTGCGCGGCCGTGGAGACGGCGTCAAAGCCAATGTAGGCGAAAAAGATGGATGCCGCAGCGGTAGGGATGCCGCCCCATCCGAAGTTGCCGTGGCCGTCGGCGGGTGGTATGAAGGGGTGCCAGTTGGTTGCGGCGATGTGAGGGTGCTGCAAGAGGAAGAGACCGCCAACCACGAGGAAGACGCCGACGATGCCGAGCTTGACGATCACGATGGCGGAGTTGAAGTTGGCGGATTCCTTGATGCCGATGACAAGGATGGTCGTGATGACGAGCACGATACAGACGGCGATCAGATTGAAAAAGCCGGTTGCATGCGGCAGGCCCGCATCAGAAATGCCGGGCGGCAGAGACATGACGGGCAGCCACTGTTGCTGATAGAAGACAAGCGGCGTGCCGGTGGTGGCGGTGAGTTGCGGCGGAATGTAGATGTGGAGCTGCTGCAGGAGGCTGTTAAAGTAGCCGGCCCAGCCGGAGGCGACGGTCGCGGCGCCGAATGCATATTCAAGGCAAAGATCCCAGCCGATAATCCATGCGACGAGCTCGCCGAGTGTGGCGTAGCCGTACGTGTAGGCCGAGCCGGCGATGGGAATGATGGAGGCAAACTCGGCATAGCAAAGGCCAGCGAAGGCGCAGGTAAAACCGGCGAGCACGAAGCTCAGGGCAACTGCAGGCCCCGCGTGCAGCGCGGCGGCCTGTCCGGTGAGGACGAAGATGCCCGCACCGATGACGGCTCCAATGCCGAGCGTGATGAGGTTGAGCGCGCCAAGCGAGCGCTTGAGTGTGTGCTCGCCTTCTTCGGCGGCCTCTTGGTTGAGCATCGACATGGGCTTAACGCGAAGAAGTCTGGACATGAATGCGGGAGTTCCTCCTCAAACGATGTGAGCAACGTGATTTCGACTTGTTGATTGCCTCGACCAGAAGAGATACACAGGGATGCCAAGGATGACGAGCGCCAGCCCCGGCCACGTGTACAGGGGCTTGTATCGCAATAATACGATACAGATCCATGAGGCCAGAACGATATAGAGTGCGGGCAGAATTGGATAGCCAAGAGCTTTATAGGGGCGCGGTGCGTCTGGTTGACGCACGCGGAGCACGAAGAGTCCGGCGATGGTGAGGATGTAGAAGACAAGCACGGCAAAGATGATGTAGTCGAGCAGTTGGCTGTAGCTGCCGGAGACACAAAGGAACGTGGCCCATACCGCCTGCACAATGAGCCCAGCGACTGGCGTCTTATAACGAGGATGCAGCTTGCCGACAGAGCGGAAGAAAAGGCCATCGCGGCTCATGGCGTAGTAGACGCGCGCACCAGCGAGCGACATGCCGTTGGCGCAGCCGAAGGTGGAGACGAGAATTGCCGCGGCCATGAGATATGCGCCACCCGTGTGAAAGACGGCATCGAGTGCTGCAGTGGCGACACGATCTTCCGATGCGTGCTGCAGGCCACGAGCGAGCGCCGTGGCGGCGTTTGGGTCGCCGTGCATCGGGAGCACGAGCAGATAGCCAAGCGAGACGAAGAAGTAAATGGTGAGGACGAAGCCGACGCCAAAGACGAGCGAGAGCGGAATATTGCGGCGGGGATTCTTCACTTCCCCGGCAGTGAAGGTGATGTTGTTCCACGCATCGGATGAAAAAAGTGAGCCAACCTGCACGACCGCGACAATCACGAAGAGATTGACGAGTACGGTGGGCCCGCCGATGCCGACCTGCACAGGATGGAGCGCGTGCCAGCCGGCATTCTGCCAGAAAGCGTGCAGGCCGGGACCGAAGTTGGCGTTCCACGCCGTAGCGTTGCGACCGATGGTGCAGGTGACGAGGACAAGAGCCAGGAGCGAGAGTGCTTTTGCGGACGTAAAGATGTTTTGGATGAGCGCGCCGAGACGGACGCCGAAGATGTTGACGATGGCGAGAAGAACGACAACGGCGATGCCCGCGAGATTGGCGGTGTTGACGCCAATCTCCATGTTGCCGAGGACCATGGGGCCGATGCGAAGCGCAGGGACGTGGGCGATGTGCCAGAGCCAGTGCGTGGTGGACACGCTTGGAAAAAAGACGCCGAGGAATTTACCGAAGGCAACGCAGACCGCGGCGATGGTGCCGGTCTGGATGACGAGAAAGAGCGTCCAGCCGTAGAGGAAGCCCCAGAGCGGACCGAGGGACTCGCGGAGGTAGACGTATTGGCCGCCGGCGCGGGGCATCATGGCGGCGAGTTCGCCATAACTGAGAGCGCCAATCATGGTGAGGATGGCGGTGACGACCCATGCGGCGAGGTACAGCGCGGGCGAGTCTGTGCCGCGCGCAATGTCGGCATCGACGAGGAAGATGCCGGAACCGATCATGGAGCCTGCGACGATGGCGGTGGCGCTGAAGAGGCCTAGAGTCTGAACCATGCCGCCGGTGTCGGCAGGGTTGTGTGTTGCGGTGGGAAGCGGCGTGATCTTTGGGCTCGTCACTCAGGTTGTTTGTACTTGATGAGGAATAAGGTTGTCGTGTGTTTTTTTGCGGACGGCCCAACCGGATCAATGCAGTTGCGCCAGCCAGCGGCGGACTTCGGCTGCCGCATCGGCAGTGCGGAAGATGGCGGCGGAGACGGCGACCATGCTGGCTCCTGCGGCGAGAACGGCAGGCGCGGTGTCGAGTGTGATGCCTGCGGCGGCACTCAGGACCACGTTGGGGCCGGCTTCCGCGCGCAGCTTGCGGACGCCTTTGATGCCGATGGGCGGCTTGGTGGTGTGCTTGGTGACGGTGGGAAAAACCGGGCCGATGGCGAGGTAGTCGGCGGGGGCGTCGAGGATGCCGGGAAGCAGTGCATCGCTGCCGCCGAAGGTACCGAGGATGCGATGAGGGCCGAGGATTTGGCGGGCTTCGGCGGGCGTGACGTCGCCCGCATCGACGTGGACGCCATCGAAGCCGGCTGTGGCGACGAGGTCGGCGCGGTCATCGAGGATGAGGCGGACCTGGCCTGCGGGCATGGCGGTGCGGAGGGCTGCGGCGTCGGCGAGGATTTCGGCGTCGGAGCCGGTTTTGTTGCGGTATTCGAGGAGGGTGACGCCGGCGTGGGCGAGGGATGCGCCGAGGCGGGCGAGGAATTCGGTGCGGCCGGTTGCGGGGAGGATGGCGGAGTCGAGAATCGGATAGAGCTTTGGA
>JAGWML010000130.1 GCA_028873155.1 Acidobacteriota bacterium | reverse complement strand
CGTCGACGATAATGCGGCTCGGGTGGAAGGTTTGATCATTCGGCCCTGCGGTACCTTACGCCACCGTGAGTGGAGTGACCTTGCCCTCAGAATGCATATCTCATCGCGGGCGGGTCTGGTTGTTGATGGGGGTCGGACTCGCGTTCAGCACCGCTCTGATTGGCTGTCTCATTTTTGCCCGAGTGGTTTGGCTGAGCCAACCTGAGTGGCCGTGGCCGTATAGAGATGGCAGTTGTCAGTCGTCTCTTTGAAGCGGAAATAGGGATGCACAAACAGCAGAGCCCGCGCATCGCCCGATCCCTCCACGAGATCCGCCAGCCAAACTCCGTCGGGCTGGCGCTGATTGCGCAGGTGAATCCAGAAGCCCTTGTGGAGATCGGCAAGCAGGCCGCCGCCGACCTTCAGGTCCTGCACGGACTTGATGTTGAGATCGATCGGCTCGCCGGTCTCTTCATCGACGGACAAGGTTCCCTGCATGGCGCGCGCAAAGCGCTGATTCAGATTCTTTGCTTCGAAGTGCGGGTTGGGAACGACAGTGTAGTCGAGCACGCTGCGCCCGTTGACGATTTCGCGATGGCCGTTGGTGAGCATCATCGCTTCCAGCATTTGCTGCACCTGTTGCTGCTCGTCGTCCGTCTCTTTGCGCGCCTTGGCCTCGTTGCTGTACTTCAAGGTCTCTTTCATCACGCGCTGGTCCTCTTTGGCGGCCTGGTCGGGCGTGAGGTCCTTGCCGTTTTTTGAAAGCTTGCGCTCGATGGCGACGCCGTTCACATAGAACTGGTCACTGACGTCGGTGCTCTGACGCTTGACGTTGCCTTTGCTGTCGGTTTCAACCGACTCGTCCGTGACGCGGCATTCGTAGCGCTCGCGCTCGGCGGCGACCTTCTTTTCATTGGCCAGGGCGCGTTGCAGGAGCTGAGTCGTGTCAGGCAGGGGAGGCTGATTGGAACTGTCGGGGCGCACTGCCCAGGCCTCTGCGGGCTTGGCGCAGCAGATGGCAAGCGAGAATACAAGCGTCGCGAGAGCGGGTCGCACAGCCGGCATGTCTCCTCCAGAGAGTACGGATTGGATGACGGAGGATGCGGGCAAGGGATCGTGGCCGCGGCCCGGGCGAGCCGGGGCTGCGGCGCCCGCGGTCTTGCGAGCTATGCGCTGAGCGTGAGCAGCGGGACACCGCCCTGCGCGCGGGCCTCTTCCACCACGGCGTCGAGCTGCTGCAGCACCTCTTCCACGCTCATGGTGTAGACCTCGCGGCGCGCGTCGTAGCCCTCTTCCATCAGCTGCTTGAGATAACGGCCGGCGATCTGGGCTGCGAGCTGGTCGGTGATGACCTTGCCGGAGCGCTTCTTCTGCTCGACCCAGGCCACGCTGGGCAGGGCAATCCACATGGGACAGCCATTGATATCAAAGCGCACATCCACGGCGTCGGCATGGCGCGTGGCAATGGCCACGATATTGGCCTTCCAGCTGCAGTGCAGGTCTTCGCCGGTCCAGCGGTCGGTTACGTGAAAGTCTTCGTACATGTGATTAGCCTATCGCTCCGCCCGGTCATCGGCAAGCGCAGGGCACGCTCGAGCCTGGGGAACCTTGCCGTATGGACGCGCCTCCTGAGGCGCTGATAGACTGAATAGGTTGCAGTGGCTGTGCCTCCAACCTGTAAGGACCCGCCTGCAAGTTCAACGACTCACGAGGACAACGAGAAGCCGTGGATACACAAACCCGTCATGCCCTGAAGGGCGATAAATTTGCCGAAGCAACGAAGACCGGCGTCAGCTGGGTGAGCGGTCATCGCGAGGGCGTGGTGCGTTGGGTGGTGAGCGTCGGAACTGCTGTGCTGGTGGTGGCTGCGGCGTGGATCTTCTGGAACGTGCGGACCTCGGCGGCAGATGCGGCACTTGGCGCTGCGCTGGATGTGTACTCGGCTCCGCTGGCAATTCCCGGCGCGCCGCCGCAAAAGGGCGTCTACGCAACGGCGAAGGAGCGCGCGCAGGCTGCGAATCAGCAGTTTGCCGCGGTGGCGCAGCAGTATGGCTGGCTGCCACAGGGCGCGCGGGCGCACTATTTTGCCGGCGTTACCGATGCGGACCTTGGCCAGAACGGCCAGGCAGAAACGGAACTGAAGGCGGCTGCCAGCGCGTGGGACCGTAACCTCGCGAATCTTGCCAAGCTGGCCCTGGCTGGTCTCTATCACCAGACCGGACGGGATAGCGATGCCGTTACCCTGTACAACGACCTCATTGCAAAGCCCTCGACGACGGTGCCTTCCACGGTGGCCCAGTTGGATCTGGCTGATCTGTATGCCGCGACAGGAAAGAAGGACCAGGCGCGGGCCCTTTGGGCCAAGGTGAAGGATGCCGACAAGGACGGCATGGCCGGGTCGATTGCGACGCAGAAGCTGGCGTCGGTCCAGTAGGGGTTACGACGAAGCGGGGGCGCGACGGGTCCTGGCGGGCGGATGAGCACTTCTGTGGCGCGCTGCGTCCAGTGGGGCATGAGCGCCAGTTCAGCAGCCCTAGCAGGATGGATGGAGATCGGTCCTATCGCTATGCGTGACCAGGCGCGCGAGCAGTCCGGCGAGAGCGCGGTGGCTGCACTGGTGGACGAGTATGCGTCCACGCTGTACCGGGTGGCCTACTCGGTGCTCAAAAATGCACAGGATGCTGAAGATGCCGTGCAGGAAACCTTTCTGCGCGTGCTGCGCCACCAGAATACGCTGCATGAGGTGCGCGATCGGCGTGTGTGGCTGGTGCGGATTGTCTGGAATATCGTGCTGGATCGCAAGCGGCGCGCGAAGACACGGCCGGAAACCGACGATATTGCCGAGCTGACGTGGGTACTGCCTGCCAAGGGCATGAGCGCAGAGGAACGCGCATCCGCCTCGCAACATCACAAACAGGTTCTCTCACTGGTGGAGCGGCTTCCAGCAAAGGAGCGCGAGGTGCTGCTTCTTTCGGCGTTTGACGAACTCTCCAGCGTGGAGATTTCCGAGGTTCTTGGCATTACCGAGTCCAGCGTGCGGTCAAGGCTCTTTCGCGCGCGCAACCTGATGGCCGAGATGCTGCAGCATCGAAGGAGTCTGCGATGAAGCAGGGGGATCGGACTCGCTTGCCAGAGGACAATGCCGGTGTGAGCGAGATAGAGAGCGTGCTGAGGCAGCTTGCCCAGGCGCCTGCGCCGGAGGGGCTTGAGGACCGGATCAAAGCGGCGTTGCGGACGGATACGCCGACAGGTAAGGTTCTGCCGTGGCGAAGCACGCCCGCTGCCAGCCGGAGCGGCACTTTGCAAGGAATCCTCCGCGGCGCGGCGGCGGCTGCGATTGTGCTGGTGGTGAGTGGCGGCAGTTGGGGCATCTACTCCCGCGTGCAACCGGCGCGGACGATTGGCCCTGGGTTGCCGCATGGGTCAGCTCCCGGAGGCTTTTCGAGCGCAGGCGCGATGCGGACGCCACAGACGCTTGTGGTTCCGCAGGTTCACGGTGCGACGGATGGGAGCAGCGGACAGGCTGAGGCTGCACCGATTGCGGGTCAGCCCGAGTCGAAGGGCCGGCGCGCTCATGGAACGAAGGGCGCAAAACGGCCAGCAAAGCAAGCCGGCGAGCAGTAGCGCAATCTGCGCGATTTAGAGCAAAACCAGAGAAGACGTATCCCAGCCAGGTCTAACGAGCCTTGCCGCTTCCTGGTGGTCGCGTCAACTGGGAGGAAGCGGCCCAGGATGCGGCATCTCTGGTTTAGATTTAGTCCTCGCTGCTGACAAAGCGAATGATCAGACCCAGAATGGCCAGAACTGCGGCTGCCCACAGCGCTGGGGTGAAGCCGTAGACGTAGAAGCCATCGACCAGCTTGGAGGCCAGGATGAGGATGGCGGCGTTGATGAACAGGATAAAGATGCCGAAGGTAAGAATGACGAGAGGAAACGTTACAAACTTCAGGAAATAGCCCAGGGTGGCGTTGAGCCCTCCAATCACGAGGGCGGCAATGAGCGCGGACTGAGGCCCTGTGATGTAGAAGCCGGGCACGATGCGCGTGACAATCATCAGAGCCACGGCGCTCAAGATCCACTGAACAATCCAACGAAACATGCGGGAAGACTCTCCAGTCTTTCTGAGACTTTGGTGAACCGAGCCGGGGATGTACGGCTAGGATGCCACATTTCAGAGGGGAATCACTGTGTCCTTCTTTGCAAACAAGGTACCTATGTCATCCAGATTGACATGGGGCGCCTTTGGGTGCCTTGATGGGAGTGGAGACAACGTTTCCAATTCCAGGGGCAGAGAGGCTTATCTTGATTCCTCCTCTTCAGCAGGGTCGAATTCTGGGTTCACCTGAAACAAAGTTTGTTGTGATGGAAGTACGAGCTCCAGAAAGACACTCGGCTCCCCCGCGCCATCTTGTGCCTCTGCATGTGCACCACCGGGATGATGAGGCAATCTATGTTTTGGAAGGCGTACTAACCATCCAAACGGGGGACGAGGTTTCCACCACCGCAGCAGGGAGCGGCGTGTACATCCCCAGCCAGACGCCCCACACCTTCTGGAATGCAGGCGATGCTCCGGTCAGGTTCCTTGTTGTGATGGAGCCGCGAATCTTTCTCCTCATCCAGGAGCTCAACCTCCTGCCAGGGCAGGCACCGGAAGATGTGGCCAATGTCTACAAAAAGTGCGAATCGTCTTTGCTGGAGCCCTTTGGGGACGCGGAGGCCGGCAGGGCAGAAGTGCCTTCGATCAGATAGGACCGATGTATGTTTGTGCGGCGCATTTCGATTGAGCGCGTGGATGCGGAGGGGCAGCGGCACGCCTGCCCCCTGCGCTGGATCGATAACTTTGCCATGCGGAACTTCACCAACGACTCGGTCTTTGACGATACCCTGCCGGTGGGCGACGGAGTGCTGGAGGCCGGAACCAGGGTTCCTCTGGAGCGGCTCGGCCCGGCGATGGAAGACTGGTTTCGGCGCAAGGGCTATCTGAAGAAAGACGAGCGGCTGCTGGTACTTGAGTTAAGTCGTTGAATAATTTGACTTCAGAAGGCTTAAGCAGCCTGCTGTGCGGATGCCGGATCCGCGGTCTGCCAGAGGCGAAGCTCGGCCTCACGGCGAGCTTGCAGGCCAGTGGAGACTTCGCTCCCTGCATGGTCCCAGTGGAGCAACTGCTCGGCAGCGGCAGCGTACTGGCCGGCGTTCAGCTCATGCAGAAGGGTTGAACCGGCCAGGGAGCCTGAGCCAAGGTTGAAGGTAAAGTCAACCAATGCATCGAATTGCCCCTGACTGAGCGGAACCGTTACCAGCCGTTCGACGGCCTGCTCGGCCTCGCGGACATCCCACTCCAGAATGATGGCGGCCTGCGGCTCGGTAATCCCGTGCGGATAACACTCCGGGTGAACCAAGCGGTGGCCATAGCCGATTGTCGGGTAACCTGCTGCATCCAAATAGGTTGTGCTGCGAAATCCCTCTGATTGCTTCAAAAGCCCAAGTCCTGCCTCACTCAATCGCATGCTTCCCCCCGAAGATCTTTGTCGATCTAAGTTCAAAGTTAGCAGGATTGGAGAAATAGACTGCAAAAAGTTCGCCTAGATCAAGTCGTTCAAAACAATTGCTTTAACGGTTCCACTAAGAACCAGTAGACTTGACAAGTTTCAGGCGGTCGCATTTTTTGAGTTATCCACAGGCGAATTGTGCTAGCCTTCTCGAATTCATCAGCAAGAGGGGTTCGGGCCCCTAGGCGGTGCGCATTCCCTCCCTCCACAGCGCCGGCCCGTACCATTACTCGAACTTTCCGCGGTTGCACATTTTTCATCCAAAAATGTAAGTCGAAGTTAGGCAAAGACTTGTCTGGTAATGCACCGGAAGTTACTGTTGTTCGACTTTCCGGATGCGCTTATCTCCTGTAATTCCTTGAGGATACTGGCTCAAAAGCCGGTAAAATAGACCAATGCGAATAAGACGAAACGCAAACAACGTGAACGGAGAAACTCGCTGGCATCTGTGGATGCTTGTGAGCGGAACCTGTGTTGCGCTGCTCGCCGCCGCCCTGACGTTCCCTGTGAAGTCAGTGCTGGCGGATGCGCTTCTGTCCAGACCGGCGGCAGTCAGCGCGCCGGCTCTGAGCCCTACGCCCGCGATGGAGGGAGCGGGTGAGGCGAAGAAGACTGTACTGGATCCCATGCTGAAGGGGATCGCGTCCTGGTATGGGCCGCGCTTCAATGGCCGCTTGACGGCCAGTGGCGAGCGGTTTGACATGTACGCGATGACTGCCTGCCATCCGACGCTGCCGTTTGGGACGGTGGTGCGGGTGAAGGACATGGAAAACCTGAGGACGGTTGTGGTCCGGATTACGGATCGCGGGGATCTGATGCCGGGACGGGTGATCGACCTGTCGTATGAGGCCGCGACCCAGCTGCACATGGTGCACAACGGACTGGCGCCGGTGACGATTGAAGTCCTGAAGGACGGAAAGTCCGGCACAGCCAACTAATATTTGGGGGAAAGGGAAAGAGCGGCCAGCCTGCAAGGGCTGGCCGCTCTGTTTTTGCGGGTAAGGTTCTGCGGGTCAGGCGGTGCCCGGACCGGGCTACTGGTTGTCGGGGCGCTTGTAGGGCTTTGTGAGGTAGAGGCGTGCCTCGTTGAGCGCGCCCTGGGTGTTGTCGTTGGTCTGGACAGCCAGGCGGTACTCGTTGACGGCGCGGTCGCGCTGGCCGGTGAGGTCAAAGATCTTGCCGATCTGGATGTGGCTCCAGACCTCGGTCCAGGCAGGCTCATTGTCGCCGCGCAGGGCGTCGCGATAGGAGTTGACGCTGGCCTGATAGTTGCGCTGGGTGAAGAGGACTTCGCCGATGCGGTAGCTGGCGAGCGAGCTCTGCGGATTGGCCTGGAGGGCCTTCTGGTACTGCGCCAGCGCGCCGACGAGATCGCCTTGAGCGACGAGCTGCTGGCCCTTGAGGATGGCGATGCGGACCTGCAGATCGGGCGTGGATTTGAGGACCCACTCCTGGGGGTCGATGCTGACGCGGCGGGGCCGGCCAAACGTGTCGATGACGAACTGGGAGTCGGTGCCGACGACGTCAATTCTCTGGTTGACGGTCTTGCCGTCGGTTTCGACGCGGATGTCGACGGGCATGTTGAAAAGGTCGAGATCCTGGGTGATGTCGCCGATGGTGCGGAAGCCCTTGTTGTTGCCGAGGCGGTAGACGCTGTACTTGTTTTTGAAGGTGGGCGCGCCGGTGCCGTCGATCCACTGGGCGAAGAACGGGGTGAGGTTCTTCTGGCTCTGGGCCTCGGCGACCTTGTCAAAATCGGCGGCGGTGACAGACTGGTCGGTGTACTGGCTGAGGACGCCCTTGAGGACGTTGAGGAAGACCGGATCGCCAAGTTCGCCGCGGAGCATGTGGAAGATCATGGCGCCCTTTTCGAGGGTCATGGACTGGAACTCCGGCGTGAAGGCCCCGAGACGGCCGGCACTGGAGAGCGGGATGGTGTCATAGGCGAGGGCGCCGGCGGCGACATCCTGCAGGGCGGACTGGAGCGCGCTTTTGCCGCTGTCATCTTCGAGGTACATCAGCTCGCCGTAGCGGGACATGCCGTTGGTGATCCAGGCGTCGTTGAGGGATTTGGGACTCACCTCTGAGCCCCACCACTGGTGGGCCACGGTGTTGGCGAGCAGCCGGATGCCGGACTTGTCTCCGACGCGGGAGCCCATGATGGCGGCGAGCTCCGGCGCCCAGACGGCGGGCAGGGTGTCGTCAGGCAGTTCGACGACGTTGAGGTGCGGGGTCTCTGCTGCGCCGAAGTCCTCGCTGAAGAAGTCGTACTCTTTGGCGGCGGTCTGAGCGAAGGGATTGCCGAAGGACTGGTGGGCAACGGTGAGGTAGACCTTCACGTTGCCGGGGCCTGCGGTGTACGGGCCGAGGTAGCGGCCGGCGATGATGGTGCCGGGAAAGCCGGGCTTATCCCATTTGAAGTCGAACTGGTCGCCGGGCTTGCCGCTGGTCAGGGTGACGGAGTGGGACTCACCCTGCTGGCCGCTGGCGAAGACTTTCATGCCCTGAGGGACGCGGAAGTGAATCTCGGCGGTGAAGCGGTCGGTGAGGTAGCCGGTGGCAGGAAACCAACGGCCGGGATAGAGCAGGTAGGTGATGGGCTCCTCGATGGCGGCCAGCTTGAGGCCTTCGACAGGGCCGTCTTCGTTGCCGGTGATGACGCCCTCGTACTGGAAGGTCCAATGCTCGGGTTTGGCATGGTCAATCGGCGTGACAGGCGTAACGCGGATGGTGCCGTCGGCGAGGCGCTCGCCGGTGAGGACTTTGCCGGCATCGTCCGTAATCTGAATGACCTTGAGCGCGGGATGGAAGCCGAAGCTGACGTCGGGGGCGCTGTCGGACGCGGTGAAGGTGACGGCGGTCCTGGCGGTGATGTGGTGGGTAGCGGTGTCGATTTCGGCGTCGATGGAGTAGGCGGTGATGTTGAGGGTGGTACGCTCCGCGCGCTGGGCGGCGACGGGGGCAACAGCCGAGAGGACCAGGGCAAAAATGCCTGCAAGGAGCGGCAGGCGGTGCGATGGGAAAGCTGAGAACTGACTGACGAACCTGAAACCAAAAGCAGTCTTCATGATGTGGCAGCCCTTCATGCGGGAGTCACTGATTCTACATTGCGGGACCTTGCG
>JAGWML010000316.1 GCA_028873155.1 Acidobacteriota bacterium | reverse complement strand
GGGCCGAAGAGTCCGCGGGATGCAGTGGGCGCGACGGTGTATGTGACGGCGAACGGCATGAAGCAGCGCGAAGACGTGCTGAGCGGCGGGAGCTATCTGTCGTCGAACGACCAGCGGGTGCACTTCGGGCTGGGCGCGGCGGCCAAGGTGGATGACATTGAGGTGCATTGGCCGAGCGGCGCGGTGGAGCACTTCACACTGCCGAATGTGGACAGCATTGCGACGCTGAAAGAGGGCACGGGCAAGGCTGCGACAAAGTAGTTGCGGTGTGGATGGGACGCGAGCGCGAAGTGCGCGCTCTTGATTGTGCATCTTGCCATGTGAGCCAACGATTTGCAATCCGGTGCGGGGAGTGTTTCAATTTGATTATTGAAACAGGGGTGCTCCGCGGTGCGGGGCTGAGAAATACCCTCGAACCCGATCCGGATAATACCGGCGTGGGAAGCTTTCAGGGCAAGCCGCCTTTCCCAGATTGACGCGCGAGTTCTCCTGTTTCGAGCCAGTGGAAACGAGGAGAAACCATGCAGCTGTCGATTGCCCCAGCCAAGAACAAATTCAACCCGAGGGTTTCGCGCCGCAGCGAATGTGTGTGCGCGATGGCGGCGGTGTGTGCGCTGCTGGCGGCGATGGCGCCTGTGGTCTGTGCACAAGGCGGAGCGCAGGACGGGGCGCAAAACGCGCCGCAGCAAAATGGTGCGGGCGCGCAGCAACTGCCGCAGCGTGTAACGACGACGGTAGTGGTGCGCGGCGAGGTGAAAGACGATTATGTTTCGACCGCGACCACTGCAGGCAGTATGGATGGCGCGCTCTTGCTGCAGACTCCGGTGGCGGTGACGCCTGTGACGCGGGCGGTGCTGAACGACCAGATGGCGCGCGTGTTGAGTGACGTGGTGAAGAACGATGCGTCGGTGGGCGAGGATTATGCGCCGGTGGGCTACTACGGGGATTTTGAGATTCGCGGGTTTCCGATTGACCTGGCGACGGGCTTGCAGATCAACGGGCTGACGATCTCTGGCAACCAGGATGTGCCGCTGGAAAACAAGGAGAGCGTGGAAATTCTGAAGGGCATCGCAGGCGTGGAGAGCGGCGTAGCCAACGCGGGCGGCGTGATCAACTACGTGACGAAGGAGCCGCGCGCGGGACTGCGGCCTGCGGTAGACATGGCGACGGATCATCGGGGGACGTCGTACGGCGCGCTGGATGCGGGGTTGCTGCTGAACAAGATGCGCTACGAGCCGGGGCTGCGCCTGAACGTGGCGGGCGAAGACATGCACACCTATGTGCAGCATGCGAATGGATGGCGGGGCGTAGGCGCGCTGGACACTTCGTGGAAGATTGGCGAGCAGACGCATGCGTATACGGACTTTGAGTATCAGCATCGCGTGCAGCGCTCGGAGGCGGGGTATCAGCTTCTGGGCGGAACGACGGTGCCGTCGCCGGTCTATCCGTCCGTGATGCTGGGTTTTCAGCCGTGGGACAAGCCCAATACGCTGGACACGTTCAACGCGGGAGCGCGGCTGGAGCATACCTTCAATGCAAAGTGGTCGGCGCG
>JAGWML010000129.1 GCA_028873155.1 Acidobacteriota bacterium | reverse complement strand
TTTCACTCTCCCAGCGTCCCTGGCTCGGATATGTGATGGTGCTTGAAGATAGGGCAGGTTCCTTGAATCCCGTTGCGGTCAAAGAGCCTCACTTCCCGGTTCTCCCGGAGTTCCGCGAATCTTCGTATGCGAAGCGATACGAAATTTTGATGACAAAGCTCGTTCGCGAACGCCTCTACGACAGCGCAGCGTTGCTTTTGTCGAGCCAGGGCTCCGTTCGGACTGGTGACTATCGGGAGCCCTCAGCAGAGTTGAGTTTCGCCGGTCTCTTCACATCTCTCAAAGTGCGAGCGAAAGCGATTTCACTGCCTTAGGGCAAACCTGCTTCAGCACCTGGCCTCGGACAGCTATGCTGAACTCAGCCCATGCACTCGACCACGCAGCGCCCGTTCGACGTTGTCATTCTTGGCGCGGGGGCGGCTGGCCTCTTCTGCGCCGCCATGGCCGGCCAGCGCGGCCGTCGCGTCGCCCTGCTCGAGCACGGCGCGCAGCCCGGCCGCAAAATCCTCATCTCCGGCGGTGGCCGCTGCAACTTCACCAACATCCAATGCGCGCCGCAGAATTTCCTCTCCGCCAATCCCCACTTCGCCAAATCTGCGCTCGCGCTCTTTGAGCCGCGCCACTTTGTCGAGCTCGTCGAGCGCTACAACATTCCCTGGCATGAGAAGACGCTCGGCCAGCTCTTCTGCGACCGCTCCGCACGCGACATCCTCAACCTGCTCCTCGCCGAGCGTGAGCGCGCCCGCGCCTTCAACGGCAGCGTCGAGCTCGTCCTCAATGCTCGCGACATCCGGGTCGGGCGGAGCGGCGATTTCCACGTCACAACCTCGCAGGGCGAGTTCACTGCGCCCGCGCTCGTCGTCGCCACGGGCGGTTTGTCGATCCCGCGCCTCGGGGCAACTGGATTCGCGTATGATCTCGCTCGCCAGTTCGGTCTCGCTGTGATTCCGCCGCGCCCTGCGCTGGTGCCGCTCGTTCTCGGCCCGCCGGAAGCCGCCTGGACCGCGCTCAGCGGCGTCTCGGCGATGGTCGAAGCGCGCGCGGCGCGTGGGCCGCGCTTCCGCGAGAAGATGCTCGTTACGCATCGCGGCCTTAGCGGACCGGCAATTCTGCAGGCCTCCAGCTACTGGCATCCGGGTGAGCCGATTCACGTCGACCTTGCACCGGTTGCGGCCCTGCTCGCACCGCTGCTTGCACCCGACGCTCGTCGCGATGTACCCGCGCTGCGCCGTGCCTTGAGCGACCAGCTTCCGCAGCGCCTCGCCACGCACCTCGCCAAGGTCGCCACACCTTCCGGCTGGTCGAACGCTGCCCTGGATGCACACGAGCACAGGCTGCATCACTGGCCTTTTCATCCCACCGGCACGGAGGGATTCGAGAAGGCCGAAGTCACCGCAGGCGGCATCGACACCAACGGCCTGCATGCACGCACCATGGAGGCGCGTGCCGTCTCAGGCCTGTTTTTCATTGGAGAAGCGGTAGACGTAACCGGCCACCTTGGCGGATTCAACTTCCAGTGGGCGTGGGCCTCGGCCATCGCCGCGGCCCGCGCACTGTAGCCACGTCACGCTATTGCTGCTGTGGGTACTGGTTCTGCGGATACTGCTGTTGAGGGTACTGTTGTTGCGGGTACTGGTTTTGTTGGTACTGCTGCGGATATTGCTGCTGCTGACCCTGAGCCGGATACTGCTGTGGGGGATATTGCTGTTGCGGATTTTGCTGGCCCGCAGCTCCGTTCGGCACACCCTGCTGGCCGGCTTGCCCCTGCTGGCCATTCGGCGGCCCGCTCGGCATGCTCGGCGGCGCAAGCGGCTTGGCCGGCGGCGTCAGCAAAAATCCCTGATGAATCAACGCCAGTCCTTCGGTCCGCAGCTCTGCCTGCAGCAACTGGTTCTGCGGGCCCACGAAGAGGTCGGTCATATCGTGCCCGATGGTAGAAACCAGATGATGCACCGGGATGCTCTTGCCGTTCAGAGTGCCCTGCTCATCGGGATAGGTCGCCAGTTGAACCGGCAAGACCGCGCCCTCGCCCTTGGGGATGATGGCCCACACATCGCGATTGTTATGCGCGGCCGCCAGCGTCAGCAGGGTCTGCAGCGCGCCCGGATCCACATCCGGCAGAAACACCGTCGCCGCGTGCGAGGTGAGCCGCGCAGTGGTGCTCTTGCCGTCGGCCGACATGTTGAGCAGCATTTGCGCGGAGTCGGGCGCCGCCGTCACGGTCACCGCCTGGCTATTCACCGTCGCGCTGATCTGCACATGCTGCAGTTGCTCTGCCGACGTGAGCTGCTCGGTCTTGGACAGCGCATAGTCCAGCCCCTTCATTGACACTTTTACGAGCGAGCTGGAGTTGTAGCCGTCGCGGGTGCGCGTGAACTGGTAATTGGCTGTGCCCACATTGAGGCTGCGCTGCGTAACCGCAAACGTGCCCGATTGCGCCGCCTCGGCAATGGAGGTCGTATCCGGGCCGCAGGCCAGCAGCCCGACTAAAGGAAGAAGCAACGAGATGGTGACTGGTCGTTTCATCGCACTGCCCGTTTAGACACACACTTCCCAGGAAGAGTTGCGCGCCTGCTGCACGCACTGCGCGCTGGTAACCACACAACCTTTTGGCCCCGCGCCGCATCGCGCGAGGCCGGTTGGCGCATGAACCCTAGCCCTTTGCCGTCGCAAAGCGCTTGCTTACTTCGTTCCAGTTCACCACGTTCCACCACGCGGCCAGGTAGTCCGGGCGGCGGTTCTGGTACTTCAGGTAGTAAGCGTGCTCCCACACATCGTTGCCGAGGATCGGGTACAGCCCCTGGCTCAACGGAGAGTCCTGGTTGGCCGTCGTGATCACCTTCAGCTTGCCGCCAGAGAGCACCAGCCAGCCCCAGCCGGAGCCGAACTGCTTCGCTGTCGTCTCATTGAAGGTCTTCTTGAAGGCTTCAAAGTCGCCGAAGTCCGCCGCAATTTTCGCAGCCAGCTCGCCCGCCGGCGCGCCGCCGACGCCAGTCGAGCCCGGCTTGCCCATGATGTTCCAGAACATCGTGTGGTTTGAATGTCCGCCGCCGTTGTTGCGCACAGCGGTGCGAATCTCCTCCGGCACGGCGTTCAGATCGCGAATCAGATCGTCCACCGACTTCGCGGCCAGTGCGGGGTGGCTCGCCAGCGCGGCATTCACATTGTTGATGTACGCCTGGTGGTGCTTGTCGTGGTGCAGGTGCATCGTCTCGGAGTCAATGAACGGCTCCAGCGCAGCGTAGTCATACGGCAGCGGTGCAAGTTCGTAAGCCATCGGGGAATTCTCCTTCGTTCGCGTTTCGATTGCTGGTCACAAGAACAGGCAGCAGCGCACCGCGCAACCGGCGCTGCGGCTTGCAGGTCAAGAAAATCTTCGGGCTCGCCCGCGCGCCGCACACCGGCCGGGGCACCCACAGGCTGCATTGCCATCATCCCACATCCGGGCAGATGTCTACCTGCATGGATGCGCGGGCACACCGTCCGGGTGCGCGCCCCATAAAAATCCTGCCAAGAAACCTTCCGCCCGTTCTGCACATCCCTATGATTGACTGAAGATGACGCCTGGGCTTTCTCTCAATCCCATGAACGGAAGAATTTCTTGACTGAACAGACCCGCTATCGCTGGTTGACGCAGCAGGGCGAGGCCTTTGGCGCGCCCGGCCTGCCGCCGCGCTGGACCTCCAGCGTCAAAGACGCCGTGGGCACCGCCTACTCCGCCGCCAGCCGAATCTGGTTCACCACCTCACACGGCATTCTCAATGAGCTCTACCATCCCACGATCGACAGCCCGCAGGTCCGCGACATGGAGTTCCTCATCACGGACGGCGAGAGCTTTTGCCACGAGGAGAAGCGCCACCTCATCTCCAGCTTCGAGCCGATCCACTCTGAGGCGCTCGGCGTACGCTACATCAATCGCGAGCCCGACGGCCGCTATACGCTGACCAAGGAGATCATCGCGGACCCGCACCAGTGCGCGGTCCTCATCCATCTCCGCCTTGAAGGCCTCCCCGAGTTGCTGCCGCGCCTCAGGGTCTATGCGCTGCTCGCCCCGCGCCTCGACGGCAGCGGCGCTGACAACAACGCCCGCGCCGTGGACATCGCCGGGCACAAGATGCTGCTCGCCTGGAAGAATCAGTGGTCGCTCGCGATGGGCGCGAGCTGCGGCTTCTCCCGCGTCAGTTGCGGATTCGTCGGCTCCAGCGACGGTTGGCGCGATCTGACCGATAACTTCACCATGGACTGGGAGTTTGGTTCCGCGACGGGCGGCAATATCGCACTCTTGGGCGAGATCAACCTGCCCCGCGGCAACGGCCATGCCCGCACCTGTACGGTCGGCATCGGCATCGGCGAAGGCCATCACACCGCGCTCCAGAAGACCGTGGCTTCGCTCGCGGTCCCCTTCGTCCAACAACGAGAGCGCTTCATCGAGCAGTGGGAGCGCGTCGCCAACCCCGCGTGGCTTGCCGCCCGGTCCGGAGACGACGGGAAGCTGATGGCCGCCAGCCACAATATCCTGCTCGCCCACGAAGACAAGACCTACGCCGGAGCCTTCGTCGCCTCCATGTCCATTCCCTGGGGACAGGCCAAAGGCGACGACGACCTCGGCGGCTACCACCTGGTGTGGACGCGGGACATGGTGCAGACCGCGACCGCGCTGATGGCCTGCGGCCGCACCGAGACTGCCATGCGCGCTCTTGTTTACCTCGCGTGCACGCAGCAGCCCAACGGCGGCTTCGCGCAGAACTTCTGGGTGGACGGACGCCCGTACTGGTCCGGCCTGCAACTGGACGAGGTCGCGTTCCCGTTGATGCTCGCCTGGCGCCTGTGGAAGGCCAGCGCCCTCGGCCAGATGGACATCCTGCCCTTCGTCGAGCGCGCCGCCGGCTTCCTCATCCGCCATGCGCCCATCACGCAGCAGGAGCGCTGGGAAGAGAACGCCGGCTACTCGCCTTCCACTCTTGCAGCCGTTATTGCCAGCCTCATCTGCGCGGCAGAGATTCTGCGCGCACACGCCTCAGACGAGCTCGCCAGCTTTGTGGAGGAGTTTGCCGACTGGGTTGAAGGCCACCTTGAAGACTGGACCGTCACCCACGACGGTGTGCTCCTGCCCGAGGTCCCTCGCCATTACATGCGCATCCGCCCGCCGGAGAGCGGCGCGGCCTACGCCTCGGGGCAGAGCTGCACGGAGACCCTTCATTTGCAGAACCGCCCGCCCGGCTCGCGCACCGACTTTGAAGCGCGCGAGATCATCGATGCCGGCTTCCTCGAACTCGTCCGCTATGGCGTGCGCCGCGCGGACGATCCTCTCATCGTCGATTCCCTCAAAGTCGTCGATGCCGTGCTCAAGCGCGGCCTGCCGCAGGGGCCCGGCTGGATCCGCTACAACTGGGATGGCTACGGCCAGCGCGAGGATGGCGGACCGTATCAGGGCACGGGCAAAGGCCGCGTGTGGCCGCTTCTCACCGGTGAACGCGCCCACTACGAGTTGGCCGCCGGACGCGACATCGCTCCGCTCATCCGCACCATCGAAGGCTTCGCCACTACGGGTCAACTGCTGCCCGAGCAGGTGTGGGACGAGCCCAATCGTCCCGGCATGGGCCTCGTCATGGGCCGGCCCGCAGGCTCGGCCGTGCCGCTCGTCTGGGCACACGCCGAGTACCTGAAGCTGTTGCGCTCTGCCCTTGACGGCAAGGTCTTCGACCGCATCGACCCTGTCTACGAGCGCTATGCGCAGCCGGCGAACGGCCCACACCAGCGCCTCAGCCTTGAGATTTACAGCCGTCGACGGCCCATCCAGCGCATCGCGCCCGGCCACACCCTGCGCATCCTTGATCCCGAGCGCTTCGACGTCGTCTGGTCGCCGGACAACTGGCAAACCACCCACACCACCAGCAGCCAGAGCTTCGGCTCCGCAGGTTTCAGCTCGGACCTGCCGACCGCGCCGGGTCAGTCCGGGACGCTTGTCTGGACCCTCCACTGGACCGACACCGACACGTGGCTTGGGTACAATGTTGAAGTAAAGATTCTGGGCGATCCGCCGCACGCATCACCCTCCACTGAGTAAACGCACCTGCTCGCACCCGGCCCAAACCACCGAAAGGACCTGGATTTCTGCCAATGACCACCACTGCGGCCACTTCTCTTGACCAGCTTTCGATTGACACTCTGCGCCTGCTCGCCGTCGACACCGTTGAAAAGGCCAAGAGCGGCCATCCCGGCGCGCCCCTCGGCTGCGCGCCAATCGCCTATCTGCTCTACCACAAGCTCATGCGCCACAATCCGGCGCACGCCAAATGGGCCGATCGCGACCGCTTTGTGCTCTCGAACGGCCACGCCTCGGCGCTGCTCTACGGCTCGCTCTATCTCTCCGGCTACAAGCTCACCCTCGATGACCTGAAGAGCTTCCGCCAGTGGCATTCGCACACTCCCGGCCATCCTGAGTACGGCGACACCGAAGGGGTTGAGGTCACCACCGGCCCGCTCGGTCAGGGCGTCGCCATGGCCGTCGGTATGGCGATGGCCGAGAAGCACCTCGCCGCCACCTACAATCGGCCCGGCCATGAGATCGTCGATCACCACACCTACGTTCTTTTGGGCGACGGCGACCTGATGGAAGGCGTCTCGCATGAAGCGGCCTCGCTCGCCGGAACCCTCGGCCTCGGCAAGCTCATCTGCTTCTACGACGACAACCTCATCTCGCTCGACGGCCCTACGGAGCTGAGCTACACGGAAGACGCTCTCGAGCGCTTCGAGGCCTACCACTGGCACGTGCAGCGCGTCTCTGACGGCAATGACCTCGCCGCCATCGAAGCCGCCATCGCCGCCGCGCAGGCTGAGACCGGTAGGCCGTCGATCATCGCTGTCCGCACCGTTATCGGCTACGGCAGCCCCAAGGCCGGAACGAACAAAGTCCACGGTGAAGCCCTCGGCGCTGCTGACGTGCTCGCCACGAAAAAGTTCTATGGATTCCCTGAGGACCAGAGCTTCTACGTGCCCAACGACGCCCTCGCCAACTGGCGCAGGGCCGTTGATCGCGGGGCCTCTGTTGAAGCCGAGTGGAAGCAGCGCTTCGCTGCATACGCCAAAGCCTTCCCGGAGCTGGCAGCAGAGTTCGAACGCACCCAGCAGGGCACACGCAAAGCCGATTGGACGAAGGCTATTCCCAGCTTCCCCACCGACAAGCCCGTGGCCACGCGCAACGCCGGTGGCGCCATCCTCAACGCAATCGCGGGCGAAGTCCCCGAGCTCTTCGGCGGCGCGGCTGACCTTACCGCTTCCACCAAGACCATCTTCAAGCCCGGCGCCAACTTCCACGCGGACCCGACTGGTCGCAACGTCTTCTTCGGGGTGCGTGAGTTCGGAATGTGCGCCGCAGTGAACGGTATGGCTGCACACGGCGGTCTTGTGCCTTTCGGCTCCACTTTCTTCGTCTTCTCGGACTACTGCAAACCCGCTCTGCGCCTGGCCGCGCTGATGCAGGTGCACTCGCTCTTCATCTTCACCCATGACTCCGTCGCCCTCGGCGAAGACGGCCCCACGCACCAGCCCATCGAACACCTGATGGCTTTGCGTGCGGTGCCCGGCATGACCGACTTCCGCCCCGCCGACGCCAACGAGACCGCTGCGGCATGGCGTCTCGCGCTCGAGCGCACGGGACCCAGCTTCTTCGCCCTCACGCGCCAGGACGTTCCCGTCCTCGACGCTGCCGCCCGCGACATTTTTGCCGGTGTCAGCAAGGGCGCGTACGTTGTCGAAGATGCAGCGAACGCGAAGGTCATCCTCATCGCCACGGGTTCGGAGCTCTGGCCCACGCTGGCTGCGGCCAAGCTGCTCGCGGCGGAAGGCGTCGCCGCACGAGTCGTCAGCATGCCCAGCTGGAAGCTCTTCGAGGAACAGTCCGCCGCCTACAAAGCGAACGTCCTGCCCGCGGGCCTGCCCAAATTGGCCGTTGAAGCGGGCGCGACCCTCGGCTGGTGGAAGTACGTCGGCTCCAACGGAGATGTCCTCGGGATCGACCGCTTCGGCGCTTCGGCCCCAGGGCCCAAGGTGCTGGCCGAGCTCGGTTTCACACCGGAAAACATCGCCGCCCGCGCCAAGGCGCTGGTGAAGTAACCGCATCCGGGCCGGCCCGCATCGCCGGCTGGCCCGCTCCCACGCGGAGGATCATCGTGAAACTCGTCATCAGTTCCGACCACGCAGGCTTCCCGCTCAAAGAAGAGGTGCGCGCCTATCTCGCCAAGGCCGGCCATGAGGTCGTCGATCTCGGCGCCTACAACGCTGAGCCCTCTGACTACCCCGACTTCGCGGAAAAGGTCGGCGTGGCCATCAAGCAGGGCGTCGCTCCGCGCGGCATCCTCATCTGCGGCTCCGGCGTCGGCGTCTGCGTCGCCGCCAACAAGATCCCCGGCATTCGCGCCGGCATGTGTCACGACACGTACTCCGCCCACCAGGGCGTCGAGCACGACGACATGAACGTCATCGTACTCGGAGCGCGCATCATCGGCCCTGCACTCGCGTATGAAGTCGTCGACGCCTTCATCAAGGCCGAGTTCATCGCCAAGGAAGAACGCTTTGTGCGCCGCTTCAAAAAGGTGCTCGCTATCGAGGCCAAATACATGTGCGGAGACGGCTCCAACAGTCCCGCCTGACCGGTCCGCGGTCCAGCCGTACAACCCCAGCCGGTGAAAGAGCTTTCGCCGGCGCCGCGTAGCAAGACGACAACGCGGCCAACCTGCCCGGAGACGCGCCGATGTTCCC
>JAGWML010000128.1 GCA_028873155.1 Acidobacteriota bacterium | reverse complement strand
CCTTCTTCGACACCCCGAAGCCCTTATCGAACTTCTTGAGCAGCGCGAAGAGGGTGAAGTGGCGGGTGGTCTTGAAGGGCTTGTAGTTGCGCGCCGTCGCCAGCGCCATGCCGAGCACGGAGAGGAACTTGCCGCGGCCGTAGTCGGTGACCTTGGCGACGTCCTTGGCGAGCTGGTCGGCGTTGAGGAAGGCGGTGACCGGCGCCGCTTCCTTGGTCTCCTTGTCCACCATGATGCCCATGCCGACGCCGCAGTTGGGGTGGCAGCCGCAGCTCAACTGTCCCCAGGTCTCTTCCGGACCGTGCACGTGGTCGGCCCAGTCGCTGAAGGTGGCGATGAAGGAGAGCGGGAACCAGTCGCGCGCCGGCTCGCCCAGGCCCGTCTGGTCTTTGACGTCGTGCGCCAGGTGGGTGAGGGTGTAGCGCTGCGCCGCGCGCCGCTCCTCGGAGACGGCCTCGTCGCGCCCGGTGAACGACACCGGCTGGAAGGAGAGGAACGACATCACTTTGGGGTTGTCGAGCGCAAACTTCACCAGGCGGCCGACCTGCTCGTTGTTGATGCCGTTGATGATGGTGGTCACGGGCACGATGTCGACGCCCGCCTCGTAGAGGTTCTCGATCGCCTTGAGCTTGACGTCGAAGAGGTTGCCCACCTTGCGGTGGGAGTTGGCGGCGTTGCCGATGCCGTCGAACTGCAGGTAGGCGTAGCGCAGCCCGGCCTCCGCGGCCTGGCGGCAGAACTCCTTCGACTTGGCGAACTCGATGCCGTTGGTGGCCGCCTGCACCGAGTTGTAGCCCACCTTGCGCGCGTAGGCCACCGCGTCCAGAAAGTAGGGCGAGAGCGTGGGCTCGCCGCCGGAGAACTGGACGCTCATCTGCCGCTTGGGCTTGATGGTGATGGCGTTGTCGAGCATGGTCTTGATCTCTTCCCAGCTCAGCTCGTGGACGAAGCCCACCTGGTTGGCGTCCATGAAGCAGGGATCGCACATCATGTTGCAGCGGTTGGTGAGGTCGATGGTGAGGACCGAGCCGCGGCCGTGGGTGACGGTGGAGGTGCCGTGCTTGTGGAGCTTGTCGTCGTTGTGGGCGCGAATGTCGCGGCCGGGGAAGCTCTCCTCAAGATGCTTGAAGAAGACGGGGTCGATGGACATCACGTCTTCAAAGTGGCCGTGCTTCGGGCAGTCCTTGACCATCAGGATCTGGCCATCGCGCTCGATGATCTGGGCCTTGATCTCGCCGACTTTCTCGTTGAGCAGGACTTCGTGGGGCAGCTTGCCGTCGAGAATCTGCTTGCGGATCTCGGGGACGCACTTGGGGCAGAGCGAGTCCGTGGTGCGCGGCCAGCCGAGCGGGGGCTTCTCCTTCTGATAGCTCTTGAGCAGGGGCTTGTCGCTCCACTTGGGCGTGAAGGACGGGTTGGGGCTGATACGGTTCAGCCGCTCGAAAACAACCCATGCGCCCTTGGCCGCGTAGACGGCTGCTTTCTCGGCGTATTTGACTGCTTTGGACATGATCGCTGTCTCCTTTGAATGTGTTGGTCGCGCTCGACTTCGGACACCAGTGCTGGTTCGTATCGGGCCTGTTCCGGATCGGGGTGCACCGGGTCGAAAAGGGCACCCTCCGGAACGTAGAAGGTCAGTACGAGGATAGACTTCCGGGGTTGTCCATCCAACCGGGGTGCAGCGAATGGCGGAAACGGGGGTTGAACGGGGAATTGGGGGAGGCGAATGGTGCGTGATCGGGGCTGCGCCGCATCGTGTGAAGGCGTTGATGGGGAAGGTGTTAGGCGGTCAGGGCGTACCGCCGCCTTCAGTGGTGGCGACCTGGTTGATGATGCGCTGGACGAGGACGATGCGGACGTGGATGCGGCGGGCCACGTCGGGCAGGAACTCGGTGATGTAGTTGTCGATGGGCGCGGTGGCCATGCCGATGGAGTAGCGGGTGAGGTCGGCGGAGAGGTGGGTCTGCTCGCCGGGGACGTAGAGGTTGCTGATGCCGAGGCCGATGGCGGAGCCGGCGATGCTGGCGTAGTTCAACATGCCGCGGCCGTTGTCGCCCTGGGTCCAGAGCACCTGGAGGGCGGCATGGGCGATGCGGCGGCGGATCGAGGCGCTGGGCATGCGGTGGTAGTGGGGGTCCTGGCGGGTGAGGGATGGGATGAGGAAGGTGCCGAAGAACTCGCCGGTCATATCTTCGGTGTAGCTGACGCCCACGTTTTTTCCGAAGCCTTTCATACCGGGACCGTAGGGAGAGTGGGAGTCGGATGCGACGGCGATGCCGGACTGGCCGAGGATGGTGATGGCGTTGAAGGGGTCAAGCAGGTTGCGGACGGCGAGGCGGGCTTTTTCTTCTGGCGTGAGGGGCTTGACCTCGGGTCCGTTGAGGAAGCGTGCGAACCAGTTGACGGGCTTGCAGGGCTGAGCGGGCGGTTGCTGGGGCTGCTCAGTGATTGAGGCGGGGGAAGCGGTTGACGGTGTTGCGAATTGGGGCGAAGGTGTTGCTGGCTTGACGGGGCAGGGTGGCAGCGCATGCGGCTTTGGGGCGGCGGTGGTGGAAAGCGCTGTCTGGGGCAGCGGAGCCTGCGGCAGAGGTGCGCCGGAAGGTGGTGCCTGGCTGTGGAGGACGACGAATGGAGTGAGCAGGAGGCTGGCGACGACGCGCAGTGCGTTGCGGCGGCGCGAGGCCGCCAAGGCTGTTTTCCTTTGACGCTGCGCTTGCTTTCGTTCCTGCAAAGGCACGGTCCTTTTCGCCAAGGATGGTCCGGGGCCGCGCCCGGAGCAATAAAGGGACGCTCAGATGCCGTTCAAGCCGCGTGAGCGGAAGGGCAAGTCCGTCCCCAAAGAATGCAACTGCTGTGCATTTTCTCCTTCTACAGAACGGGCGTTACGAGGTAAGACGCAAAATTTCCTGGAATGGTAACCCCGCTGCGTTGCGAGAGTTGCGAGAAAGGATGAGCCGCGTTTGGCATTTGCTCGAGTTGACTGTGTTAACGAGGGAGGCACGGATGGCCTTTGGTGCTGTTGACTGGGAAGTACCTGCCTCGCACACTAGTGATGAGGTGACGCGACGTGGGAACCTATCCGCCGCCGGGCCCTGGTGTGGGCCAGCGAATCGAAGAGGCGATTGAGCTGATTGAGATGGAGCTGCGGCACGCGATTGCGTATGTGAACGACGCGGTTGTGCCGCAGGTGCGCAGCGAGTCGATTACGGCGATGCGGAGGCTGGCGGAGAGCCTGCAGAAGCTGGCCGACCGCATGGACCAGACGAAGGGCCCAAAGGCAGGATGACGGAATGAGCCGGGCAGAGACGTGGGCGATGGAGGGGAGAATTTGGTCTGCGGGAGCCTTGAGCATGGCTCTGCTGGTGGCGGGCTGCGGGCATCATCAGACGGCCCGGCTGCCGGCTCCACAGGCGGCTCCGCCCGAGGTGACGGCGCATGGGAGTGAACCGCCGTCGGCGTCGACGCCGGCGCCTGCTCCGGCCGCCACGGAGGCGGGACGGATTGGGGCGATGCCGATGCCGGATGGCGGGGTGAGCGACGACGACCTGCAGTATGTGTCATCGCATGACCCGATTTACTCGTTTGAGGGCGATGCGACGTGGTATCGCTCGCCCTATAAAGGGCGCAGGGCCGCGAACGGCGAGGTGTTTGACGACGATGCGATGACGGCGGCGAATCGGACGCTGCCGATGGGGACGCTGATTTCGGTGACGAATCTGAAGACCGGGCAGGTCGCGGCGATGCGGATCAATGACCGCGGGCCGTTTTCGCCGGGAAAGATTATCGACCTTAGTCCTGCTTCAGCCAAGGCGGTGGGCATCTACCGGAGTGGCACGGCGCGGGTGCGGATTGAGGTATTTCGCTCGCCGAAGCCTCTGGACCACGGGGGACGGTGGTGCGTGCAGATTGGGGCTCTCTCCAGCGAACGGGAGGCGGAGAAGCTCAAGAAGGAACTGTTGCACAAGTATCCCGACTCGCACGTGATTGAATTTGCAGGGGAGCGGAGCTACTGGGTCCGCATCCGGCCGGAGGGCGACGATCGCCAGGAGGCCGAGGCGATTGCGCGACATCTGCGGTTGACGGAAGGCGATGCGTATCTGACGCGGCTGGATTGATGCGCGAGGCGCAGACGGCGAACCATTCCATTCTCGACGAGAAAAACAGACACCTGTTAAATGTGAGGGCTTGCCTGAATTGCGGCCGCTCTCTCCCGCGCCAATTCAGGCCGGCGCGGGAGAGGCTGCCTGCTTATTGGACGTGGTCGCTGCTGGAGATTGTCAGCTTCTTCCGGGTTGAGGGCTGCGGCGCGGCATTTGCCTGCTGAGTGGCTCCCACGGGATTGGCGTCGGCCTGCTGCGCGGGATTGGGCGCGGGAGTCGACATGGCCGCGAGCTCAGACTGGCGATATTTGGGTGCGCTGATGTAGCCGTGGACGTGGTTCTTCGAGATGGAGTTGATGACAATCTCGATGGGCTGCGGGCTGTCGGGCTGATAGAACATCGCCGGCTGATACAGGTTCACGTGTTTCTGGGTGAGCTTGCTGTCCTCAACCATGAGCTGGAGATCGGCATACTGATTGCGGGTATTCGCCTTGCGAAGGGCGATGCCGATGGGGCCCTCTCGCTTGAAATCCTTGGATTTGTCGAGGTCGAACTCGTAGTAGTTGCGCTCGCCGCGCTTCTGGAGGGTGACGAGATCGTCGTGCGTGCGAGCGATGGAGCCGCTGAGCTCGGTGCGCGTGCTGGAGAGATCGGACTGCGTGCTGGCGATGTCGGCGCGGGTCTGATCGATGGCTTTCCCCTGCGCGTCGAGCTGCGACTGGAGCTTTTTGTAGCGCGGGTCGTAGGCGCGCGAACCGGCACGGGGACGACCGGCTGCGGGACGAGCAGAGCCGCCGGACGGCGCGGTTGCCGCCGCTGTGCGGGCCTGGTTGCTGGCGTTGAGCGCGCTGACCTGCGCGGAGAGCGCCTGAATCTGCGAGTTGGTTGCGCCGAGCTGCGCCGAGATCTGCGTGTTCTGGGCCGCGAGATTCTGCGCGTTGCTGTGCTCGTGAACTGCATAGCCGCCGATGCCGGCGATGACTGCGACGGCGGGAAGGCCGAACTTTGCCCAAGGAGAAAGAGAACCGACCATTTCAAATACCTCCGGAGAGAGTGCCGCGACAAAGGGCAAGACTCACTGTGAGATGTAGCAAGTGCAATGCCACTTGCTGGCATGGCGTAAGTGCTAGATGGAACGAGAGATACCATTTCAGGCGCGGAAGATGGCGGGAAGAAATTGCAGGGACAGGGAAAAACTTGCCTGGTTGACTGCGCAGCCGGCGGGCGCTCGTGCGGGCCTGCGATGGGCGCGGACGGGGTCAGTCCGGCGGGGGATAGAAGGGCAGCTTGTCGTTTTTCTCATTGGCTCGGCGGATGGTGACGTCGTCGAGCAGAAGGGCGGGCGCGAGGACAGTCTGTGAGATGTCGCCGAAGTAGTTGGCCACCCAGAGGTCTTTGCCGGCGGCGCGAATGCTGGAACGGAGCGAGCGCTGGTCGAGATCGTCGAGCGAGGCGCCGCGGACGAGCTGGCGGCTGCCGTCGGCGCTGACGCGGTAGAGCAGGCGCGGATTCATGCCGGGGCCGAGGGTCTCCACTTCATAGACGCTGCTGAGGCCTGCATCTTTGGCGGCGGCCAGAAACTGGGCGTGCAACTGTTCGTTGGAAAGGCCGTTGGCGGCGGTGATTTTGAGAACGCTGACGGAGGGATGCGCTGGCCCTGTGATGGCAGCGCGGCCGTGGCCGTTGGAGCGTGGAAAGTCGCGCACGGGCTCGCGGCCGATGAGGTAGTTCTGGAGGATTCCGTTGCCGACGACCTGGACAGGCTGGGCGGGAACGGCTTCGTCGTCGACCGCATAGGAGGCGATGAGGCCGGTGCCATTCCAGGTTGAGAGCGTGGGGTCGTCGATCACCGAAAAGGAGTCGGGCAGGATGCGGGTGTGATAGCTGGAGGCGTAGGGGCCGTTGGTGCGCGCTTCAGTGCCGAGCGGAGGACGGGTGGCGGCGAGGCCGGGGGCGAGCAGGGCGCGGAAGGTGTCTGCGCTGGCGTCGGCGGTGAGCAGGACGGGGCCGTGGTATTCGGGTTCGACGATGGGCGCGCGACGGAGCTCGCCGAGCGAGGCGATGAGCGAGACGGCCTGCTGGTCAAAGACTTCGGGCCTGTCGAGGCCGGCGAGAGTGGGGCTGGTGGACGCGTAGGAACGGTCGAGATGCATGCCGTCGCCGGCCTGCGTGCCGACAGCAATGCCTTCCTGATAGGTTGCCTGCGAGCTGCGGACGATGGAGCCCTCGCTGTTGACGATCCAGGTGGTGACGGCGCGGGCGTGGAAGACGGTAGAAGAGTACTGCACATCGCGCTCAAGGGCGGCGACGGATGCGTCGCTGCGATAGAGGCCGCTGGCGCGGGCGACCCGCGCGATCCAGGCGCTTTCATCGAGCTGAAGATGGATGGGCTCGCCCATCGCCTGGGTGGGCTGTTCGGCGCTGAAGTCGTCGGCCTGCGGAGGGGTCTGGACCTGCTTGAGCGCGGCCTGCTTTTGCGCATAGGCGGCGAGGGCATTTTTGTAGGCCGTGTCCGCTGCCGACCAGAGGGCCGAGCGCAGGGCGATGGGATCACTGTCGAGCGCGGCGAGCTGGATGGAGCCGTCGCCGCGCGGCGTCGAGCTGTCGGTCTTGTAGTCGCCGATGCGGACGGTGACGCGGGCGACGCGGGCGTGGTTGCGCTCGGTGTCCGTGGTGGCGCCAAAGGAGGCGCTGGTCTGGAAGTCCTCCACATCCGTCACGCGGTACTGGATGAAGAACGGCTTTTGAAAGCCGGGAAGCTGAAGCTGGCTCATGCTGCGGTCGAGCTCGGTGAGCATGGCAGCGAGGACGGGGTCTTTTTCGGCATCGGAGCGCGTGGGATGAGACGCGGCGCAGGCAGGCAGAGCGAGGCTGACGGAGAGTGCGGCGGCAATGGCGGCGAAGCGGTTCATTGGGCCTCCTTCGCAACAGGCTGCGCGGCCGGGACGGCGGGCGAAATGGCTGGCGCACCGGGGATGGGCAGGATGGGTGGACGCGCGTTGCCCTGCGGCTGGCGCTGGGTCTCGATTTCGCTGACGAGCATGGCGGGAGCGACGGCGCTGACGGGAACGGTGCCGGACTCAGCTCCGCACTCCCCGTTGAAGACCTCGCTCTGGTTGCCGGTGGCGAGAATGCGCTTCAAGGCGGCGAGTGGGGTGCCGACGATGCTGACGCCGCGCACGAGCTCGTCTGGGCGGCCATCGACGTAGACGCGATAGACAACGAGCGGGATGACCTGGAAGGCCTGCGGTGAGTTGCGCGTGGTGAGTGCGAAGCCGGACGAGATGTCTTCAAAAAAGAGGCCGTAGGGTTTGCCCTGCTTGCGGGCCTCTTCGATGAGCTGCCTACGGAGTTCGGTCTCGGACTCGGTTCTGGTGGAGGTGACGATGAGGTTGCCCTGACGGCCGGTTGGGACGCGGCCAACCTCGGCGCGGCCATGGCCGTTGGAGGCCGAGAAGCTGGCGATGGGCAGGCGCGACATCAGAAAGGTCTTGAGGACGCCGTCCTGGATGAGATCGACGCGTTCGGCTTTCTGGCCTTCGTCGTCATAAGAGTAACTTCCACTGAGCCAGGTGTGCTGGAAGGTGGTGTGTGTGGGGTCGTCTGCGACGGAGAGGAAGCTGGGCAGGATGTCTTTGCCGATGTCTTTGGTGAAGGTCTGGCCTTCCTGGTCGCCGCGCTGGCGCTGGCCCTCGAGGCGGTGGCCGAGGACTTCATGAAAGAAGACGGCTGCGGCTCGGCCGGAGAGGATGGCGGGGCCGTCGAATGGCTGCGTGACTGGTGCGACGCGGAGGGCTTCAAGGCTCTGGCCGAGGGTGCGAGCGGCGGCTTCCATGGCGGCTTCACTCGGCAGGCCGTTGGGTGTCTCCGCCTCGAACGTCTGGTCGCGGAAGAGGTCCATGCCATCGTCGGCGCGGGTGGCGGCGAGGATCACGACGCGGGCCTGGAGATGCGGCTCGACGATGCGCGATCCCTCAGAGGAAACAAAGTAACTGGTCTCGTTCTGCACGGTGAGAGAGACGAAATTCTGGTAGACGTGGGGAAACTCGCGGAAGACGCGGGAGAGCGCGGCGATGCGCTGCTCCCAGGCGATGCGGTCGAGAGCGACGGGCGGAGCGGGCTTGCCGATGGAGACCTGCGGAGCCTGCCGGCTGAAATCAGGCGAGGTGTCTTCTTCTTTGGCGCGAACCTCCGCCTCGGTCTTGACGCGGAGGTAGTTGTCGATGGCGTTGCCGTAGCCGGTGTTGGTGGCGAGCCACAGGGTGCGGGCGATGGCCGCGCGATCGTCGGCGAGGGGGAGCTGGATGCTGTTGACTGCGGAGTCCCGGTGGTCGCCGTGGGTGTTGTCGAGCGCGGGCGAGCCGGCGCGGACCTGGATATCGGCGCTGCGGAGATGGTTGGTGTTGACGCCGACCAGGGCTCCGTATTGGGCACGGATGGAGAGGGAAGTGGAGTCTGAGACGGAGTAGCTAAGGAAATAGGGCGGGGGGAGTTTGTCGTCACCCTGGTGACCGAGAGAAGTGAAGGCTCGGTGCAGCTCGTCACTCATGACCTCTAGGAGGGCGTTGGGCTGCTGGGCCGAGGCGAGCGGCGCGCGGACAACAGGAAGAATGAGTGTGGCGGCAATGGTTGCGTGACGGATGCGCCGAAGCGTGCGAGTTG
>JAGWML010000127.1 GCA_028873155.1 Acidobacteriota bacterium | reverse complement strand
GATAAGTCGTGCGGTGCCGTCGATCGATCCCAACTCGCGTCCGGCCAGGTTGAGCGTGGCTCCGTGCTTGCCGTACTGCATCGTAGCTGCGCCATGGGCAGTTGAAATGAAGAAGCGGGCAAAATGGCCGGCAGGGCTTCCGGGCCGGACGCTCCAGTGCAGATGATGCCCTTCTTCGCGCACGCCAGCAAGGCGCCAAGTGAAGTCATACAACACAAGCGCGGCGGGAGAGTAGTTCGGACGTCCAGTCTCAGTCATGATTCCGGTCAACGGATCGAGTTGCTGGCGGAATGCGCCGTCCCGCTGGAGTGCGACGCACCACTGCTCCATCAGGTGTGCGTATTCCGCAGCTCGTCCGTAGTGCTCCATCCAGCGCCCTGCGCGCATGGCAGTCAGCGCCTGTGCAGCACCACCCCAGTTGTTGCGTGGGATGGGACGCACAAACGTTGGATCGTCGAGTGCGACAGAGGGAAACGGAAATGGAGCCCAGTAGGCCTGTGGGTTTCCAAGTTGCCGATCCCACATCGCGTCAAACGTCGTCTGATCGATGACATGTTCACCGCAGATGCGCGTCTGAATGTCGGACCGTACGCGCACGAGATGATTCTCGGCGTCCAGGTCGTAGAAGGCCGCGTCTTCCGCGAAATACAAGCGTTCCAGAATCGACCGCTGGATCGATGCGGCCTTTTCCTTCCACATTTCTGCCTCGCTGCGTTTCCCAAGGGCGTCCGCCATGGCTGCCAGCGCGACGCGCCCGCCGTATACCGTCGCCGAGAGATCCGGGCAGAGGCGTGGCAGTGTGGGAATCGGCGGATATCGCTTCGCATCCGCATCCGGACATTGCGGTGGAATGCCTGCCCAGCGCGGGCAATGGTCCATGCCCGTGTCGTAGGTGCAGAAGCCTTCCACGAGCCCGGTGCCGCGTGTATTTCGATAGCGCATCAGCCACGCATCCCAGCGCGAGCACGCAGCATAGGCTCGCTCCAGCAGTTCATGGTCACCCGTCGCATCGGCCAGCTCCCATGCCGTTGCCGCAATGGGCACAACCATCTGGATCTGGCCGAATCCCGTCTGGGCGCGCTTGTTGCTGGCGGGCAGTTGGCCATCCGGCCGCTGCAGATCGAAGAAAGTCAGATGAGAATTGCGCGCGACATCCGGCCTGAAGTGCCGGTACAGCAATCCTTCGTGAGGACCGTCTTCCAGCCAGATTCCTGCATACTCTGACCCTTCGATTAATACCGGAGCATCCACATGCGGCAGAATCTGCACATTCGCAGCGAGGATGCTCAGGGCCTTGTCATACGCGGTCTGCCATGCCGCATCGGAAGTCAGAAAAGACGGTCCGGCGCCTTGCTCCACGGGTGCCAGTGGTGCGGCATGCAGTGCCTGCGCAGCCATGAAACCCAGACTCTTGATCAGGAACGCGCGCCTTTGCAAATGTGTTCACCTGCCGCAGGACGGATACGAACGATGCCGAAGGCATCCACTCATGCAGAGAATGCATGCGAAGTGTGTCTGTTTGCCGCATCATAACCCATCCGGGAGTCACGCTCACTGCCCAGCAGGCCCTGTGATGGAGACGACCTATCCTGACCAAGCGAATGCGACGAAACCGTGACGGAAAAAGACAGCACCGAAATGCCGTCAGGCAGCGTCTCCTGTTTCCTAGATCAACGTTCAATGGATGCTGCGACCAGAGAGTCTTGCTTCCTGCGCAGGCACGCAATCTGAAAGTGCTGCACCGTGCCCAGCGGTGTCACATGATCGTGGACTCTGCTCTCGACCAGTTCAAACGCCGGGGCGAAGTCTGCAGCGATCATGTCTGCACTGGCGCGATAGGCGGGGAGTCCGCTGCACGACTTGGGACCATCGATGGCAAAGGTGGCGACAATGAGAGTGCCGCCGAACCGAACAGCGCTGGAGGCAATCTTCGCGTAGGCTGTGCGGTCCTTTTCATCGGTGAAGAAGTGATACGCGGCCCTGTCGTGCCAGAGGTCAACCGGTAATGTGCAGTGCCAGGCAAGAACATCCGACTCGATCCAGCGGACCTTGCCCGCATCCGTTCCCATGCGCTCGCGCGCCGTGGCCAGCGCGTGGGGACTGATGTCAAGAACCGCGACCGAGCTGTATCCCTTCTCGATGAGGCAGTCCACAAGGCGCGAGCTGCCGCCGCCGATATCGACGATGGAGTCACTCTTGGCCCGGGCATTCCCGTGAATCAGTTCCAGAGACAGCGCCGGCACAGACTCAAACCAGCTGAGTTCCTGCTCGGGGTGCGTCGCATAGAACTGCTCCCAGTGAATTTTGCGTGCCGGCTGATCCATGCATTCTTCCAGTCAGTGCTCGCAACCAGTTTGTCATGAGGACAAGGAGCCCCGCAACGGTGGGAATCCCCGCGAGCATTGACTGGACCCGTGGCGCAGCGGCTGCTACGCCGCTGCCGGGTTGTGGCTAGGTAAAGATGATCTGCGCGCCAGCTGCCTTTTCATAGAACTGACCGACCGAAATTACGCCGTCTAGCTCATCGCAGAAGTCATCCTTCTTCAGGTGGAACATGTCCACGGTGGCGCGGCACGCATAGATCTCGCATCCGGCGTCGTGAATCATGGTGATGAACTCGGCGACAGGAGGAATGTCGAGCTTCTCCATCTCTTTCTGCATCATCTTGGTGGCGAATGCGGACATGCCGGGCACGGCGCCAAGAACTGTGGGCATATGCATTGCGGGATTGCCGACGGTGGCGACCCTGAGGTCGTTCATCCTCTTCTTGATGATGGCGTCGAGGCCGAAGAAGGTGAAGAACAGAGAGGCTTCAATGCCCTCCATGCGTGCGCCGTTGGCCATAATGAGGCCCGGATAGACGCCTTCGAGCGACCCATGGGAGACGATGATCGAGACTTTCTGGATGGGTTCAACGCTGTTTGTCTGAGTCATGGATGGTTCTCCTTAGATGCAGCCCTTGGGTTTGGGCAGACCGGCAATCTTGGCTGCGCGCTTCGCGGGTCCCTTCGGGAAGAGTTGATAGAGCGTCTTGGTGTCAACGCCGCTCTCCTTGGTGAGCCGCCGGATGGAAGGCGCATCGCCTTCCTTTTCAAAGACGCTGCGCATGAAGTTGATGACCGCCCAATGCTGCGGCGTCAGATCGGAAATGCCTTCCTGGACCGCGAGTTCCCGCGCTACGTTCTCGGTCCAGTCTGCCCGGTGGGCAAGATGCCCATCGCTGTCCAGCTCAATGGGCTTACCAGCTACGCTCAATGTCTCCATGATTTACCTCCCTGTGGTGGATGTGGATTGTGTTGGCGCCGGACCGATGACACTGCGTGATCCGACGACCTTGAGAAATTCGACGAGGATGGCAATGCCCCGGCGTGCGTCTGCGGAATTGACATCCCGCACAAGCTCGAAAACAGACTTGTCCACGTTCATCGTGGCCTGGACTCTGCCAAAGCCGTGGATGATGGCCTCCAGAGCCTGCAGCACCTCGGGGCGCGTGAGTTCGCGCAGAAATCCGACAAGCTGCGGCACGCTGGCCTCGACCTGCTTCCAGTCCTTTTGCGAGTGGGACTGAATCAACGCATCCGCGACACGAGTGCCGGCCGCAGCCGCAGTGAAGTAGCCTCTCTCATCCAGGGTCTGGCAGCCTGCGACCGCCTTGCTAAAGAGGTCGCGGACAATGGGCGAGGCGTCCTGAATGAAGTCCGCCGCGCTTTCCAGTTGCTGCAGAGCGGATTGCAACAGGCGCGCGTCGATGAGCACGCTCTTGACCAGTTGCAGAATTTCTTCGGGGCGGAGCGCCGTGGAGCCGAGGGACTCGACGGCGTCCTTCATGGCGTCCTTGCCGACGATGGTGAGATCGGCGACAAGATCCTCCGCGCTGTTTCGCACCCGCTTCAGATGCACAAGCTCATCGACGATGAAGTCCAGCTTGCGATCCAGCTCACTGAGCCGGTCTTCCACAGTAGCTGTCGCCATCACTGCACTCGCTTTCCGGCCATGGACATCTCCGCTTCAATGGGGAGTTCCAGGCCCCGCAACAACAGGTTCCAGTAGACCCAGCGGAACATCATCTTTCCGTAGTGGTTGATCGGGCTCTCCTGCAGCAGGCTGAAGGGGCCGACGGCCGGGAGCGGAAATTCACCCGGCAGGGGCTCCGTCTCGTAGTTGAAGTCGATCAGCAGCCCTTTGCCGAAGCCGGATTCGATGAAGCAGTTCGCGTGTCCGTCAAAGTGCGCAACGGGCGGTCGCCCCTCGATGTGCTCCAGGATGTTCTGGAAGAGGATCTCAGACTCGAAATGAGCGACGGAACCCGCCTTCGAACTGGGCAGATTGGTTGCGTCGCCGATGACAAAGACATCTTCGAGACCCTCGGCCTGCAATGTCTCCTTGTTGGTCGGAACAAAATTCAGCTCGTTGCCCATGCTGCTGCGGGCGATGCACGCGTTGCCCATATTGGTCGGGATCGATACGAGAGCGTCGTAACTGACCTCCGTCTCGTCCCAGGCAACCAGCTTCTTCTCCTTGCTGTCCACACGGCCAAGATCGAAGTCCGGCGTCACGCTGATGCCTTTGCGATCCAGAAACTCACCGAGCACCCGGCTCGACATCGGCTTGGTGAACGCGCCGGAGAGCGGGGTGACAAGACGCAGGTCCACCTTGTCGCGCATGCCGCGCTTGGTAAAGTACGCATCCGCGAGGAAGAGAAACTCCAGCGGCGCAACCGGGCATTTGATCGGCATCTCCGTTACGCTGAGGACCAGCTTGCCCCCCTGCCATGTCTTGAAGAACTGGGCCAGGCGCTCCGCGCCTTTCGGCGTGTAGAAGTCGAACTTGCTCTTGCCCCACTCTTCATCCAGCAGGCCTTCGGTCTGTTCCGGGTGAATGTCCGCTCCCGTTGCGATGATCAGAACGTCGTAGCGCAGCGCATCGCCGCCCGCGAGAATGACCGTCTTGTTTTCCGGCTCAATGTGATCAATCGCAGAGAGGACGAACTTGATGCGGCCCGGAAAATACTGGCGCCGCGGTTTCACCAGTTCGTGCATGCGGTAGGTGCCGAACGGAACAAACAGGAAGCCGGGCTGGTAGTAGTGTTCCTCGGTCTCGTCCACTACGGTAATCCGCCAATCCCTTTCATCCAGCGCGGAGGCCAGCTTGTTGGCCATGATGGTTCCGCCCGTTCCTCCGCCGAGAATAAGCATGTGACGCATGGTGTATCTCCTCTTCTGCGGTGAATCTCACTTCCATAAAGTCCGCCTTGAAACGCGACGTTACAGACGCGAGAACATTTTGTTGCCCTTCGCAACCCGCTGCGCGGTGCGCCCAGGCGAAGGGGATGCAAGTGGATGGGTAGCGTCGCCCAACTGTCCCGCACCGCGCCGAAGCAGTGCTTGGCATGTCTTGGGACGGCGATGGGAGCGAGGCCGGGAAAGTGCGGATGTCCGCCGGAGTGAGCGACCAGTGTGGGAAGGAAGGAAAATCCGAAGGCAAAATCTGGCCCGGCAACCGGTCTGGATGTCCGGTCAGACGAGCCGAATTCTTCGCTATTCCCATCGTGCCCGCTTCGGGAGCTGCGCGCTCGCTTCGTCCTATCCGGCTGAACGATGCTTCAGACAGTCAACTCCAGACAGAGAAGTGCACGCCGGATGCCAAATGAACGAGCACGTTGAATCAACGAGTTAGCGTAGGACGAGACGCAGCTTGAAACAAGTGTTGCAACACACGTTTCAAGCGTTGCAACACCACTCCAGGCGACTACGAATGCTCGGTGACGCGCAGTTCACGCATTTTTCGCCACAGTGTGGTCCGGCTAAGGCCAAGAGCCCGGGCCACTTCGGAGCGGTTCCAGTGGTGGGACTCGAGTAAAGCCGCGAGGCGCATGGCTTCGCCGGACGGCTCCTCTGCGGGATGCAAGTCCGGGGATGAGGAGGCGCGGTGCTCGCCGGACAGCCGGTGCGGAAAAGCGAGAGGGGCGCGAATCTCTTCCGGTAGATCTTCGGGAAGAATCGTCTCCATCCTGGCCACAGCGACGGCATACTCCATCACATTCGCCAGTTCGCGGACATTGCCGGGCCAGGAGTATTCAAGGAGCAGACGCATGGCCTGCGGCGAGATGCGCCGGATAAGACCGTGCTGGGCCGTGACGCGATTCAACAGATGCCGCGCGAGGGGAGAGATATCCTCCCTGCGCTCTCGGAGCGGCGGAACCTCAATCGGCACGACACAGAGCCGGTAAAACAGATCCTCGCGCAGGCGGCCCTGCCGCAGGGCGAGGCGCAGATCCACGTTTGTGGCGGAGATGATGCGTGCGCGCGCCGTGCGCGTGACGCTTTCACCCACCCGCTCAAATTGCCGCTCCTGGAGCACGCGCAGGAGCTTGACCTGCAAGTGGGGATGCAGCTCGCCGATCTCGTCCAGAAAGAGCGTGCCGTGAGAGGCCATCTCGAACCGCCCGACGCGGTCGCGCACTGCGCCGGTAAAGGCGCCGCGCACGTGGCCAAACAGCTCCGATTCGAGCAGCTCCGCGGGCAGAGCGCCGCAGTTGACGGCGATGAACGGGCCGTTGCTGCGCGGAGAGCTCTGATGAATGGCCCGCGCCACCACTTCCTTTCCGGTGCCGCTCTCGCCGGTGATGAGCACAGCCGCCTCGCTGTGCTGCAAGGTCTCCACCAGCCGAAAGATGCGTTGCATCGCAGAGGAACTGGCAATCGCGCCCGAGTAGAAGGCCGGCGCGGTGGAGCACATCTCATCTTCTTCGGCGGGGCGCAAAAGGATGACGTACCGCATCCGTGGATCGCAGATCTCAGCCGATTCATCGGGCAGGGGCGCAGTCGTGATGGAGACCAGCCGCGACGCCGTATCCTTGAACTGCAACGTTGCGCGCCACCCTTCGCGGCGTTGTCCTTCCAGCAGCGCATTGCGCAGGGAACCCTTGGTTCCAAACAACTCTGAGCCGAGTAACTCATCGATTCCGCGGCCCACGAGGTCCCGGGCTACGCCTTCGCCCAGCAGTCCATCTAATAAATAGGAGGCATGCACGATGCGGAAATCCGCGTCGAGGCAGACAAACGCTCTCCCGACAGATGCCAGAACCCGTGTCACTCCGTGCAGAGCGATCTGTGTATCGCTGCTGAGAGGCTGGCCCTCAGAAGGCAGGCACAGGATTTCGGAATTTGCCGCCATTCTCAGCGCTCCTTTCGGCTGTTTCGGCGTCGCTGGATGTGCCGCCAGCGTGTGAAGCATCTGGCTTTATCTTGCTCTTGCCGTTTCAAACACGCAAACGCAGTGAAATCTCCCGCAGGCCGCAGTGCGGCAGGGACAGCCGCCTTTGCTCTACACTCATCGGTGAGGCGTTCGATGCAGTTTTCGCCCGGTGGAGTCCTTCGTTGAACCGAGTTGCTCTCTGTCTCCTTCTTTCTTCTGTCTCCTTGTCGGCACAGGTTCCAAAATTCAGCGTCCAGCCTTCGGCTCCGGTTTCGCTGGCGGACAGAGAAGCGGCATTGCAGTCCTTCTTCAAGGAATACTGGGACGCCAATCTGCAGCACGCGCCTGAGTTCGCCTCCAGCATCGGCGAGACGCACTTCAATGACCAGATCTCCGACTACTCCGTGCAGGCGGTGAATGACTGGCTCGCGGTCGAGCAGAACGATCTGCTGCGTCTGGCCGCCATTGACCCCACCGGATTCACAGATCAGGAGAAGACCAGCCGCGACCTGCTGCTGCGTCAGTTCCTCGATGACGAGGAGGCTGCCGAGTTCAAGGAGTGGGAGATGCCCATCAACCAGATGGGCGGAATCTACTCCACCTATCCGGACCTCGTCGCGCAACTGAGCTTCACGACAGTGAAGGACTACGACGACTGGATCGCCCGCCTGCGCAAGATTCCCCACGCCTTCGACCAGGTGATGACCAACATGGCGATTGGCATGGACGACCAGCGCGTTCCCCCGAAGTTCATCCTTGAGAAGGCGCTCACTCAGGTGCAGCAGTTAGCCGCGCAAAAGCCAGAGGACTCTCCGCTGGCGCTGCCGCTGAAGAAGTTTCCCGCATCCATCCCCACCGCAGACCAGGCGCGCATCCGTGAAGAGATGCTCGGTGTGATTCAGAAGCAGGTGCTGCCGGCCTATCTGCGGCTGGCCCAGTTTATGCAGGCCTCCTATATCCCGGCAGGGCGTGAACAGCCGGGCATCTGGGCGCTTCCCGATGGAGCGAAGTATTACCAGTTCCTGCTGCATCAGAGCACAACAACCAATCTATCTGCCGAGCAAATTCACCAGATCGGCCTGGCCGAGGTCGCAAAAGATGACGCGGCCATGCTCGCGATCGCGCAGAAACTCGGCTTCAAAGATCGCAAAACCTTCGAAGCAAGTCTCAAGACGAATCCCAAGATGCATCCGGCCTCGGCAGAAGCGCTGCTTGCCGCGTTTCGCGGCTACCTTGGGCCGATGCAGTCCAAACTGCCTGAGCTGTTTGGCCACCTGCCGAAGGCTCCCTTCGAAGTCGTTCCTGTGCCGGACTATCTCGAAAAGGCCGCTGCGCCTGCCTACTACGAACACGGGACGGCGGACGGCTCAAGGCCGGGCAGGCTCTTCATCAACACGTATCAATCCACCGAGCGCAATCTCTACGATGTGGAGGTCATGGCCTACCACGAGGGCCTCCCTGGCCATCACCTGCAGATCTCGATTGCGCAGGAGATGCAGGGCACTCCGGAGTTTCGCAGGTACACGTCCTACACAGCGTACACAGAAGGATGGGGGCTGTACGCGGAACGGCTCTGCAAAGATGTGGGCTTCTATCAGGATCCCTATTCAGACTACGGACGTCTC
>JAGWML010000126.1 GCA_028873155.1 Acidobacteriota bacterium | reverse complement strand
TGGCGCGGCTCGGGTTTCCGATTGCAGAGGTGAGTGCGGATGGCAGCGCGATTCTGACGAAGGTGGAGGGTTCAGGCGGGATGGTGACGCGCGCCACGTGCACGGAGCAACTTCTGTATGAGATTCAGGACCCGGCTGCGTATTTCACGCCGGATGTGGTGGCGGATTTTTCGGGCGTGCAGTTGGAAGAAGTAGGGCCGGACCGGGTGCGCGTGCCGGGCGGGAGCGGCCGGACGCGGCCGGACGCGCTGAAGGTGTCGATTGGGTACCACGATGGCTTTATTGGCGAAGGGCAGATCTCATATGCAGGGCCGCATGCGCTGCGGCGGGCGGAGCTGGCGCGCGAGATTCTTGCGGAGCGGCTGGGGCGACTGCCCTTGCAGGAGTTGCGCTTCGATTTTATCGGCGTGAATGCGATTCACGGGGTGGAGCTGTCGAAAGGCGCGCCGGAGCCGTATGAGGTGCGGCTGCGTGCGGCAGGACGAGCGGCGACGCAGGAGGCTGCGGCGTGGATTCCGCGCGAGGTGGAGGCGCTGTATACGAACGGGCCGGCGGGCGGCGGCGGCGCGTGGGGAGCGACGCGCGAGGTGATTGCGGTCGCGTCAGTGCTGCTGCCGCGCGAGAGGGTGGTTCACAGGATTGAGTTTCTGGAGTCGTGACGATGGTTCTGCATGAGATGGCGCACGCACGGACGGGCGACAAGGGCACCCTGGTGACGATCTCGCTGATTGCCTATCGCCGCGAGGACTTTGCGCGGCTGGAGCGCGAGGTGACGGCGGAGCGCGTGGCGGCGCACTTTCGCGAGTGGGTGGACGGGCCGGTGCTGCGCTACAGCCTGCCGCAACTGGGTGCGCTGAACTTTGTTCTGCAGCGGGCTGCGGCGTACAGCGTGACGCGGTCGCTGGCGCTGGACGCTCACGGCAAGTGCCTGGGGTCGGCGCTGCTGGCGATGGAGATTGAGGGGGAGTGAAGGCGTTCTGGATGAGATGGCGTGCCGAATGATTTCTCTATGTCTTGCAGAGGCGGGCCGCGGTGAGAGCTCCGATGATTAAGGCGGCTGCGATGGTGATGAGGCCGGCGAGGTAGGTGTGGGTGGCCTGGTGGAGCCATCCCATGAGGACGGGGCCGACGAAGCCGCCGAGGTTGCCGATGGAGTTGATGACGGCGATGGAGGCTCCGACCATGGGTCCGGCGAGGCGGAGGGTGGCGGCGCTCCAGAAGACAGGCATGGCGGCGAGGACGCCGATGGCGGCGAGCGCGAATCCGATGATGGCCGTGGCCGCGTTGGGCGCGAGGGCGGCGAGGACGAATCCCGCGGCGGCGGTGAGAAAGGCCGCTGCCAGGTGGATGCGCTGTTCGCGGAGGCGGTCGGAACTGCGGCTCCAGAGGACTGTGGCGAAGGTGGCGGCGAGGTAGGGCAGCGCGGCGGCCCAGCCGAGATTGCGCAGGGCGAGTCCGTGGGACGCGAGGACAGTGGGCAGCCAGAAGCCGAGACCGTAGATCCCGATGGTCATGCAGAAGTAGGCGAAGCTCCAGCCATAGACGGCGGGCTGGGCGGTAAAGAGATCGAGGATGGAGTGGGCCTGCGCGGGGTGGGCAGGCTCGGCTGCGCGGAGGTCGCGCGCGAGCGTCTGCTTGTCTTCGGGGGTGAGCCAGGGGACATCGCCGGGCTTGTCTGGCAGGAAAAAGAGGACGAGCACGCCGAGGAGAAGGGCGGGTGAGCCTTCCAGCAGAAAGAGCCACTGCCAGCCTTTGATGCCGAGGATGTTGTGGAGCTCGAGGATGCGCGCGGAGATGGGCGAGCCGATGAGGTTGGAGAGCGGGATGGCGGCGACGAACCATGCCATGATGCTGGAGCGGACCTGCGCGGGGAGCCAGAAGGTGAGATAGAGGATGATGCCGGGGAAGAAGCCGGCCTCTGCCGCGCCCAGCAGAAAGCGAAGCGCGATGTAGAGGGTTACGTTGGGGACGAAGGCCGTGGAAACGGAGACCAGTCCCCAGAGGAGCATGAGGACCATGATCCAGCGGCGCGCGCCGACACGGAGAAGCATGAGGTTGCTGGGGAGTTCGAAGAGAAAGTAGCCGAAGAAGAACATGCCCGCGGCGACGCCGAAGAGGCTGGCGCCGATGCCGAGGTCGCGATTCATGGTGAGCGCGGCAAAGCTGATGTTGACGCGGTCAAGAAACGCGACGAGGTAGAGCAGCATGAGAAAGGGAACGAGGCGCAGAGCGATGCGGCGATAGAGCGGGGGCATGAGGGGAGGGCGGGTGTCGCTCGCAGCATGGCATGCGGGCGCGAGGCGAGTCAATCGCTGCACCTCTATACTGGCGGGGGCGGTGGGGATCGGATGGCGATGCAGGGAGCGGGACGGGTGAAGCTGGCGGATGTGCTGGAGCCGGGCGAGGGCGTGCTGGATGGGACGGCAACGCATGCGGCAGGTCCGGCGGGGGCGCTGCCGCTGACGGCGGAGATGCTGCGGGCGGAGCCTTCGGGGAATCTGTTTGGGCTGAGCCAGAATGCGGGGATGGGCTGGGAGGCTGCGCGGCTGCTGGACCCGGAGTTTCTGATTCTGAGCACGCATGGCGGGCTGCGCGCCGAAGATGGGCGGCCAATTGCGCTGGGCTTTCACACCGGGCACTGGGAGGTGGGGCTGCTCGTTGCCGAGGCGGCGCGGGAGCTGAAGGCGCTGCGGGCGGTGCCGTTTGCAGGGGCGGTAACGGATCCGTGCGATGGGCGAACGCAGGGGACGGCGGGGATGATGGACTCGCTGCCCTATCGTAACGATGCGGCGACGGTGCTGCGGCGGCTGATGCGGTCGCTGCCCACGCGCAAGGGCGCGTTGGGCGTGGCGACGTGCGACAAGGGACTGCCGGCGATGATGATGGCGCTGGCGTCCTCTGGCGCGCTACCCGCGGTGCTGGTGCCGGGCGGGGTGACGCTGTTGCCCGAGCAGGGCGAGGACGCGGGCAAGGTGCAGACGATTGGCGCGCGGTTTGCGCAGGGGCAGATTTCACTGGAATACGCGGCGGAGGTGGGCTGCCGGGCGTGTGCGTCGCCGGGCGGAGGCTGCCAGTTTCTGGGCACGGCAGCGACGGCGCAGGTGGTGGGCGAGGCGCTGGGGATGGCGCTGCCCCATGCTGCGCTGGCCCCTTCGGGGCAGCCGGTGTGGCTGGACATGGCGCGGCGAAGCGCGCGGGCGCTGATGCGGCTGCATGAGCTGGGGATGGGGATGCACGATGTGCTGACGCAGGCCAGCGTGCGCAACGCAATGGTGGTGCATGCTGCGTTCGGGGGTTCGACGAACCTGCTGCTGCATCTGCCGGCGGTGGCGTTTCATGCGGGGCTCAAGCGGCCCACGGTGGAGGATTGGACGGCGGTGAATCGCGAGGTGCCGCGCCTTGTGGACGCGCTGCCGAACGGGCCGCGGGGCTTTGCGACGGTGCAGGTGTTTCTGGCTGGAGGCGTGCCGGAGGTGATGCTGGCACTCCGTGCGGCGGGGCTGCTGGATACGAGCGTGAAGACAGTGAGCGGCGAGACGCTCGGCGCGAATCTCGAGTGGTGGGAGCAGAGCGAGCGGCGGCGGGCAATGTAGGCGCGCCTGAAGAAGCTGGACGGCGTGGATGCGAGCGAGGTGATCATGACGCGCGACGCGGCGCGGCGCAACGGGCTGACGGCGACGGTGTGTTTCCCCAAGGGCAATCTGGCGCCGGAGGGCGCGGTGATCAAGAGCACGGCGATTGATCCGTCGCTGATTGGCGAGGATGGCGTGTACCGGCATCGAGGGCCGGCGCGGGTGTTCACGACGGAGGAGGCGGCGATTGCAGCGATCAAGTCGGGCGCGATTGGCGAGGGCGATGTGCTGGCGCTTATCTGCGGCGGACCCAAAGGCGCGGGGATGCAGGAGATCTATCAGGTGACGTCGGCCTTGAAGGCGCTGCCGCACTGCAAGCATGTGGCGGTGCTGACGGATGCGCGGTTCAGCGGGGTTTCGACGGGGGCGTGCGTGGGGCACATCTCGCCGGAGGCGCTGGCGGGCGGGCCGCTGGGCAAGATTGTCGAAGGCGATGTGATTGAGCTGGTGATTGACCGCGCCAAGCTGACCGGGAGCGTGGACCTGGTGGGAGATTCGGCGGGGAGCTTCGATGCGGCGGAGGGTGCGCGGCGGCTGGCCGGGCGCGCGCCGCGGGCGGATCTTGCGCCGCATCCCGATCTGCCGGACGACACGCGGCTGTGGGCTCTGCTGGTGGAGGCGAGCGGCGGCGTGTGGGGTGGCTGCGTGTATGACGCGGAGCGGATTGCGGCGCGGCTCGCGATCCGGTAAGTGTGACGCGCGAGGATGGTGTCGCCCGAGTCTCGCTCAGGGTGATGCAAGCGGGTGTTCCAACTCGAGGGAGGAGACGGCGGCATGGGGAGCGGCTTTCAAGGAGTCAGCAGACGGGGCTTTCTTTCAGGACTGGCGGCTGCAGGCGCGGTGGCGTCGACGCCGATGGTGGCGGGGGCAGGGCTTCCGGCTGCGGAGCCGCCTGCGGGTACAGCGCCGCTGAAGATTGACGCGGTGGACGTGCTGGAACTGACCGGGCACTATACGGCCGAGGCCGGGGTGAACCATCAGGCGCAGGTGAATCCGCTGGATGTGTACGATGCTTTCCGGCCCGCTCCGTATGAGGATCATCCGGGCGGCACGCGCGAGGTGGAGTACAAGGCGAATTACTTGCGGATTCGCACGGCGGCGGGACTGGATGGGCTGTATGGGCCTGTCGACCTGGAGCCGGCGACAATCCTGCTTGAAGATCTGAAGGCATTTCTGATGGGCAAGGATGCGCTGGCCGGAGAGGTGCTGTGGGACCAGATGTACCGGTCGAACCGGCACTCGCGCGACGGCATTTTCATGATGGCGATCAGCGCGGTGGACAACACGCTCTGGGATCTGCGCGGCAAGTTCTACGGGGTTTCGGTGTGGCGGCTGCTGGGCGGGCCTTCGCGCGAGAGGGTGGAGATGTATGCGAGCGCGCTGGGCTTTTCATTGCAGCCGGAAGAGGTGCGCAAGCGCTGCCTGGAGCTGAAGAACGAAGGGTTCCGCTACCAGAAGTGGTTTATCGGCTACGGGCCGGGGTCGGGTCCGGAGGGAATGCGCAAGAACGTGGAGCTGGTGAAGACGCTGCGCGAGACGCTGGGCGACGACTACGGGCTCATGTTCGACGCCTACAGCGGCTGGGACCAGGACTATGCGCTGGAATGGGCCAAGCAGGTGGAGCCGTACCACCCGCACTGGATGGAAGAGGTGACGCATCCCGAGAAGATTTCCAGCTTTGCGGCGATACGGCGCGGAACCACGGTGCCGCTGGCTGCGGGCGAGCACTTCTATGGCCGCTGGGAGGTTGCGCGCTATCTGGAGGCGGGAACGCTGAACGTGGTGCAGGCCGATCCGGAGTGGTGCGGCGGGGTGAGCGAGCTGGTGAAGATCGGCACAGTGGCCTCGCTCGCCGACGTGGAGGTGATTCCGCATGGACACAGCCTGCGCGCGGCGGTGCATGTCCTGTTCAGCCAGCCGCCCATGACGTTTCCGATGGGCGAGTACCTGGTGAACAAGATGCAGCACTACTACCACTTTGAGAAGGACCCGCCGGTGGTGGAGCAGGCGCATGTTGCGCTGCCCACGGGGCCGGGGTTCCATGTACAGCTCGATCCGGCGAAGATTGAGTCGCAGCGGGAGTTGACGATTGGCTGATGCGTTGCCGCAAGACAGAATGCGGGGGTTGACGGTGAGAAGGGCGAATGGAATGGTGGCGGTGGCGCTGGTACTGATGTTGGTGCTGCTGGGGCCTGGAAGCACCCAGGGGAGTCCGGCTCAGGCGGCGCAATCGGCGACGAGCCGGCCGCTGCTGGTGGTCATCGACACTGACATTGGCGATGACATTGACGATGCCTTCGCGCTGGGGCTGGCGCTCCAGAGTCCGGAGCTGAAGGTGCTGGGTGTGACGACGGCCTTTGGCAATACGGAACTGCGCGCGCGCCTGGCGGAGCGCTTTGTCGAGGCGGCGGGGCGGGGCGATATTCCGGTGGCGGCGGGCGTGCATACGGAGACGGCGAACCCCATGACGCAGGCGGCGTATGCGCGGCGGGGGCCGGAGCGCAAGTATGCGGATGGCGTCACGTTTCTGCTGGACCAGATTCGGACGCATCCGGGCGAGGTGACGTTGATTGCGATCGGACCGTTGTTCAATGTGCAGGCGGCCATCGAGCGGGATGCGGCGACCTTTCGCAAGTTGAAGCGGGTGGTGATGATGGGCGGCAGCATCGAGCGGGGCTACGACGACGCGAAGACGGGCGCGCGACGGCCGCCGGATGCGGAGTGGAACATTCTGCAGGACCCGAAGGGCGCACAGGCGCTGCTGGCCTCGGGTGTGCCGGTCTTCATGATGCCGCTGGACTCGACGCAGGTGCATCTGGAGGAGCCGGAGCGGGACGCCATCTTTGCGCATGGGTCGCCGGTGACGGACCAGGTGACGCTGCTCTATCACCAGTGGAAGGTGGACAACTGGGCACACTCGCCGACGCCGACGCTGTTTGACCCGGTGGCGGTGACGTACAGCTTTCGCCCGGATCTGTGCCCGGCAACGCCGATGCACATTGAGGTGGACGACAAGGGATTCACGCGGCGGACGGACGGGAAGCCGAATGCGGAGGTATGTCTGAAGTCGGACGAAGCGGGATTTTTGCGGCTGCTGCGGGAACGGCTGGCGGGGCAATGAGATGTCTGGAGTGGCAGGGGGCAGCGGAGTTTCCACAGGTCGGAGGACTGTTGTGTTCCCGGTCACAGGCAAGCGCATTGACAGCACGCGAAAGTAAGAGAAAAATGACGAGTCGAAGAGAATTCACTCGAAGACGATGGGATATGGAGGGAAAGTGAGCAATCGCAGGAACTTGAAGAATTTGGTGGTGACGGGATTGTTGGGCGCGGGGATGCTGGTGGCTGGGTGCAAGTCGGCGCCGGAACTCACCCAGGATCAGGCTCTTTCGCTGATTCAGGCGCACTATGACAGCGCGCCCGCAGATAGCGTGTCGATCAACCTGAGCAAGGACGGGATGGGCCAGGGAATCACAGCCGGGCTGTGGAAGCTGACCAAGGTGTATCCCAACAAGTTCTGGGCCGACTATACGCTGACCGATGACGGCAAGAAGGCCGTGAAGGTGGCCGGAGGCGGCGATGCGATCCAGTGGAGGCCGCAGAGCGAGTCGGACACAAGCTATTCGATTACGGTGCAGACGGTGGCGACGAGTCACTTGAAGGCGCGGGATCTGCACCAGGTGGCGGATGAGACGCTGCCGGGTGTCTCGTCGGCCAAGGGCGCGGACTTTACGGAAGGCGTTGATCTGTCGGGGGTTCCGCAGTCTGTGCAGGACCTTGCTCATAACCCTGGAAACAAGCTCTCAAACAAGCGGCACGCCGATTTTTCGGTCGAGAATGGCGCGTGGGTGCTGCACGGGATCGTGTAGAGACACGCAAGACCTGAGGCAGGACGGTAGCAACAAAACAACCCCGGAGCACGCTTTGTCGGAATGACAGGCTGCGCCGGGGTTATTTCTTGCGCGTGAAGGATTCCGCGATTGCAGGGCCCGGAGCGGTTGGGCAAGCATCCCGAGGGATGGACCGCTGCATCCCAGAATTGAGACCTGTGCGCGCTGTTCGTGCGAGGGGCACCGGTTTTTTGCAGACAAAGACATGTCGGCGCAGCGACGACGAGATTGGACGCGCTGCGGAACAAGCCTTCGGTATCGAGCGCTTTCTGTTGCGAGGCAAATCATGTCTTCGGGCCAGTTGTGGGTATCGATTCCTGCCTTGATGTTTGTAGCTGCTGCCGGTTGTGGCGGCGGTTCCAGCGGTTCCGGATCGTCGGGTGGCGGTCCCGCGACGGTCAACTTCACTTTCTCGCCGGCGACGCCGACAGTGGTGGCGGCACAGATTGGATCTGGAGCCTTCACGACAGAGACGGTGAGTTCCAACGGGCTGACGCTTTCCCTTCCCAGCGGGACAACGACCTTCACAGTAACGTATGTCTGCACTCCTCCCGCGGTGACAGTGGGCGGCCAGCAGATGATTGCGCCGTATGAGTCTGTGGTGGAGGCGAGCACAGCGGACGGTACTTCGTTCACCCTGCCGTGCCCGTCCAATATTTTTGGGAATGGGCTCGGGTTATCAGGATCCACCGGGCAGACGGGCTCGCTGGCAGTGAATGTGAATGCGAGCGGGGTTCCGTCCGCTACGTCCGTGAGCGCGATTGCGGAGAATGGGAACAGCGCTTCGGCATGGGGCGCCACCATGGTGAATGCCAGCGGCAGCTTCGCGGCTCCGGTGGGGAGCGACCGGGTAGAGGTCTTCGCAACAGCATCCTCCAGCAATTTGATGGGGACGGTGGTGGCGGCGCGTGCCTTCGCGAACCAGGCGGTGCCGGGATCGCTGAATGGCGGAGCGGCGGTGGTGCTGGGAACGGCAGATGAGACCACGCCCCAGCCGATCACCTTTCAGAATGTCCCAACGGGGTTCCTGCCTGGGGAAACCTACGTCTCGTTCAACATGGGCCCTGTGAATTATGCGTTGGGAGGCGGAACGACGCAGTATGACGCGCTGCCCGCGACCGCGCTGGAGAGCGGGGACTATTACACCTTGAATGCCGCCGCGATACGCGCTCTGCCTTCCAGCGGAGGCCCGGCGTTTCCGCAATTTGCGGCGGTGGCGGTCACGGCTAATTCAACCAGCGGCGGGCCGATGATATTTACCCTGCCGGCACCGTGGATCTATGCCGGGCCCACGCCTGCCACATGGGCGACC
>JAGWML010000315.1 GCA_028873155.1 Acidobacteriota bacterium | reverse complement strand
GAATCCAAAGGGCGCTACTCCGTCAGTGCGGCCTTCCCGGCAAAATGAAATGCTCCGCGCAGCGCGGTTCGTAATTGTCGCCTGCCATGATGACGGGACTCTCATAGGGCGCGGGTTTGCCGTCGATGAGCCGTTGCGGATAAAGCGCCTTGGCGCCGCAACTGCAATAGGCCACCAGCTCAGTCATGTTGCCCGCGTAGGTCCGCACCAGCCAGGAGAGATCAAGCATCTCGCCAAAGGGCAGCCCGCGGAAGTCGAGTTCGAGGCCTGAGACCATTACGTCATGGCCGGACTCGAGCAGCCGCTTGGTGAAGAGGAACAAGTCATGAACGAACTGGCCCTCATCGAGCGCGATGCACTCGACGCGCTTGCCGATCTTTTGCTCACGCGTGTCGAGGATGGGCAAAACCGCCCAGGGATCGTGGCCAGGAAATTCGACCGCCTCCATCCTGCCACAGCCATTCTGGTTACGGCTCTCCACCAGACCCACAGCGGCCTTGGTATCGGCGCTGGGCTTGAGCAGCATGACATCCTGGTGGGCGTACTGGCGGCGGATCTCGATGCGGCGCAACAGCTCTGCGGTCTTGTTGCTGCGCATCGGTCCCACAATCAGTTCCAACTTGCCGGGCACGGGGTTCTCCATCGTCTCTCGTCCCTATTGTCGCCGGTGAACCGGCCGCCGCTCTTGATGAAATCCCATCCTGGGCTGTGGATAAGTGGATGCAAACAATGACGCAGGCGGCAGCGGAGAGAGTGTCTGCTTCCGGGCCACCGAGACGCCGATTGCGCTCCGCCTGTGATGCTGCTCACGCTCGACCGTGCCCCGCACTCTTGCATTGCGCGCGGAATGCGCCACAATACATGCAGAGGAGGATGAGGCCATGGAAACCCTCCTGCATCTGAATCTGAACGATGAACGCGAGAAGGGCCAAACGCCCGATCCACCGAAGCCGGAGACCGCGCAACAGCCCTCCGCCGAAGAAGACGAGCGTTTGAAAAGGATTGCCGCCAAGGCTGCACACAAGGCCGCTACGGAGTATCGCCGAGGCGGCTCGACTCTCTTCTCGAAGTAGGGCACAGGCCGCCGTCGGTGGCCCAATCACCTACCCAGTTCTGAGCCAATGGATTTGTGTGCCTCTGCCGGCTGCACAGGCACACCACGCAGCAGGATTCCGCGTCCGGTGCGACCGCGTCTGAGCCGCTAGACTCAGTGTGTGAGCGATATCCTGGAATTCATCCGCAGCCTGCCCAAGGCCGAGCTCCATCTGCACCTTGAGGGCACGGTTTTGCCAGCAACGCTGGTGGAGCTGAGCCAGCGCCATGACAAGACGCCCCTGACCTTAGCCGAGGCTGAAGCGCTGTACCATTTCACGGACTTCAGCGGCTTTATGCTGGCCTTCAAGGCGGTGACGGGTCAGCTTGTGCACCCCGAGGATTATGAGCTGGCCGCCTGGCGCATGATGGAGCAACTCGCTGCGCAGGGGGTGGTCCACGCCGAGGTCTATATCTCGGTGGGTGTCATCTATTTCTGGCGAAATCATGACCCGCACGTCTTCGAGCCGATCTTTGCCGGGCTGGAGC
>JAGWML010000125.1 GCA_028873155.1 Acidobacteriota bacterium | reverse complement strand
ACTCCATCTTCCAAAAGCTGCAGCGCACCAGGGCCACCGTCGATCAGGTGTATGACCTGCTCGCTGTTCGCGTGATTACAGAGGATGTCGCCTCATGCTATGCAGTCTTCGGCCTCATCCACACTCTCTGGCGTCCCGTCCCCGGCCGCATCAAGGACTTCATCGCCATCCCCCGCGCTAACCGCTACCAATCCCTGCACACCACGGTCATTGGCAACGGCGGCCACCAATTTGAGGTCCAGATCCGCACAGAGGAGATGCACCGCATCGCCGAAGAGGGCATCGCCGCGCATTGGAAGTACAAAGCTGGCGAAGGCTCCGTAACCGCGCGCGATGAGGAACGCCTCAACTGGATTCGTCAGCTTGTTGAGTGGCAGAAGGAGATGACCGACCCCAACGAATTCCTCAGCAGCCTTAAGATGGATCTCTATCCAGACGAGGTCTACACCTTCACGCCCAAGGGAAAGGTCGTCGTCATTCCGTCTGATGGCACGCCCGTCGATTTCGCCTACACCATTCACACTGAGGTCGGCCACACCTGTGTCGGCGCAAAGATCAACGGACGCATGCTGCCGCTGCGCACCAAGCTGCACAACGGCGACGTGGTCGAAATCGTCACGCAGAAAGACCACAAGCCCAGCCGCGACTGGCTCACCTTCGTCAAAAGCCCGCGCGCGCGCAACAAAATCAAGCACTGGCTCAATGAGGATCAGCGCCGGCGCGCAGTTGAAATCGGCCGCAAGCTGCTCGATCGAGAAGCCCGCAAATTCAAAGTTCCTCTCACGCAAATCGGCGAACAGGACCTGGGCCGGATCGCCAACGAGTACGGCGTTGCCACGGCCTCCGATCTGCTGGCGGCCCTCGGACTCGGTAAGCACTCCGCGCATCAGGTGCTTACGCGATTGGCGCCGGGGGCTCTTGACGTTCCCGAAGCGGAACCGGCAACCGAAACCAAGCCAGGCGGCGCGGCACCCATGTCGGACGCGGTCCGCAAGCTCCATCTCACAGGATCGGACTCGCTGCAGGTCGAAGGCCAGAACGACCTGCTGGTGTACCGCGCGCGTTGCTGCAATCCCATTCGCGGCGAAGAGATTGTCGGTTATGTGACGCGCGGCAAAGGGGTGGCTGTGCATGCGCGCAGTTGTCCCAACGTGCAGAATCTCCTCTACGAGAGCGACCGGCGCATCGCAGTGGAGTGGTCTCGTGTGGGCGATGAGACGCCGGGACGCAGGACGCGCTATCCCGTCAAAATCACGGTCTACTGCGACGACCGCTCCGGCATGCTCAAAGAACTCACAGCCGTCATCTCCGATGACGACACCAACATCCGCGGCGTGGACATTCGCCGCGATGAGGGCGGCGAGGCCATCATCGAGTTCATCGTTGAGGCGGAGGATCTGCGCCATCTGAACCGCATGGTGCTGGGCCTGCGCCGTGTCTCCGGCGTGCGCACCGTGCAGCGAACACAGAAACTCTGAGAGGGTTCGTGACAGTCCACCAGCAGCAGATTGCTGCTGTGCGACGCGGCCCGCTCAAGCAAAGCGAAGGCCGCCCAGCGCATCGCGCCTGGTTTCGCTGCGAACCCGGCGTTATCCGTTCAGCTGATCTTGTAGTTTATTCAAGGTCCGATGCAGGTCCTTGTCGGTGCGGCGCTGCTCGTCAATCTTGCCGATTGAGTGCATCACGGTCGTGTGATGCTTATTGCCAAACTGCCGTCCGATCTCGGGCAAACTCGCTTCCGTCATCTGCTTGGCCAGGTACATCGCAATCTGGCGCGGCACCACCACGTTGCGCGAGTTGTTCTTCTGCTTCAGGTCGGTCACCTTCATGCCAAACTGCTCCGCCACGGCGCGCTGAATGGCCTCGATCGTGACCTTCCGCACCTGCATGTCAATGAACTGCTTCAGGCACTGCTGCGTGCTCGCCAGCGTAATTTCCATATGATTGTGCTGGCACCACGCAACCAGACGGGTCATCGCGCCTTCCAACTCACGCACATTCGTTCGCACATTGGAAGCGATGAAGAGCGCAACATCAGTCGGGAGCACAACCTGATCGCTCTCCGCCTTCTTTTGCAGAATGGCGACCTTGGTCTCCAGATCCGGCGGCTGAATATCCGCGATCAGCCCCCACTCAAACCGCGAGCGCAGGCGATCTTCAATCTCCGCAAGCTCCTTCGGCGGACGGTCCGACGCAATCACGATCTGCCGCATGTTTTCATGCAGCGCATTGAACGTGTGGAAGAACTCCTCCTGCGTGCGCTCCTTCTGCGCGATGAACTGGATGTCGTCGATCAGCAGCACATCCACTGAGCGGAAGCGATCGCGAAAGCTCGTCATCCGGTCATTGCGCAGCGACGTAATCATCTCGTTGGTGAACTTCTCGGCCGACACATAGCAGATGTTCGCCACCGGCTGGCGCCGCTTCACCTCATGCCCAATGGCATGCATCAGATGCGTCTTGCCCATTCCCACGCCGCCGTAGAGGAACAGCGGGTTGTATGCGCGCGATGGCCGCTCCGCCACGGCCAGAGCCGCAGCGCGCGCAAACTGATTTCCGTTCCCGATGACAAACGCATCGAAGGTGTAGCGCGGATTCAACTGCGCCGCGGTTGACCAGTCGAACTGTCCCTGACGCGGCAGCCTCTGGTTCATCACCGGCTCCGGCGCCGTGGGCGCGTGCGCAGGCACCGGCCCAAATCCACCATCCTTGCGCTGCGGCGGCACCGACGGGTCGGTCTCCGCCGTCACAAAACACACGTCGTCGAACTCCAGCGTGTGGGCGTCAATCGCCTCCTGGATCAGATCCGCGTACTTCTCCCCTATATGTTGGAACTCCGGTGACGGCACGCGCACGTAGAGCGTGCGGCCGGTCGCATGGCTGAATCGTGTGGGCTTGAGCCAAGTGTCAAACGACTGGCGAATGACCTTCTTCTCGAGTGCCGCGAGAATTTGTAGCCAGGGATTCGGAGCCGAAGCCGGCGAAATTGCAAATGCCATCGAGCGTATCCTTGCCTGCGCCGCCTCTATACATCTCGGAAAGTTCGAACCCGCTGTCAATGGCAACAAAACTCTCATCCGGCCGAGCCCTTGGCTCACCGTGTGAAGAGAACCCTTGACATGCATGGCCGCCGTGATCTGTCCCTGAAACAATCATCGGGACACGGGTGAACCTGCTCCGTGGGACGCTTGGAAACTTTCTTGAACGGTCCCGATAGTAGCACATTTGGGCCTCATTGCAATGCCTCATTCACACCAGCTTCACGAATCATTTCTTGTGTGCACCATGGGTGGTGAAACTGCACCTCGCACCGCGAGCCCACGCCAAAATCGATTCTTCCACCCGGGCAGTTTCATGACTCCGTTGCTGCTGTATCGCCGCTCGCAAACCCGCGCGCAGTCGCGCGAGTCTGCTCCAACTGGATTTCAAGCCCAATGTACGATACACTTAAGACTTGCCGTAACGGCGCAGATTTTCATTGCATAGAGGAGCGCATTTCCATGCCCAAGCGCACATTTCAACCCAACCGCCGCAGCCGCGTGAAGACCCACGGTTTCCGTTCACGCATGAAGACCAAAAGCGGCGCAGCCGTGCTCAGCCGCCGCCGCGCTATCGGCCGCAAGCGCGTTGCTGTCAGTGCCGGATACCGCGACTAACTGCGAGCGCCTTCCCGGTTAAAGCTGGAGCGGCTCTCCACCTTTCCGCTCCGGCACACCATTCCTCACTGCACTCCGATGGAAACCCGGCCACAACTTGAGAAACAGACCGCTGCGCGCCATCGCGTGAAGGCGCGCCAGTCGCTCTCAGCCTTTCGGCTGCGGCATCACGCCGATTTTCAACGCGCCTATCAGGCCAGCCGCAAACGCCAATCCGTGTCGATGAGCTGGTTCCTCGCGCTCAACGAAGAAGAGGACGCTGCACCCCGCGTCGGCCTCACCGTCGGCAAGGTGATCGGCAAGTCTCACGAACGCAATCGCATCAAGCGTCGGATGCGTGAAGTACTGCGGCGCCACATCGACCTGCTGCCGCTCGGGTGTGACTTGATTCTCCATCCGCGCAGGGCCGTTCTCACCGTGGACTTCGCGCAGCTTGACGCGGAGCTGGTCCGCCTGCTGGAACAGGCTGCCGCCGAGGCTGTGCGCATGCGTTCGTCGCAGCCCGTCAGGCCGATCCCATGACCCGCTTCCTGCTTGCCTTGCTCGCGTTCTACAAACGGCATCTCTCTCCGCTCATTCATGCGGTCAAGCCCGGCGGTTGCCGGTATCTGCCTACCTGCTCGGAGTACGCCGCCATCGCCATTGCCACGCACGGTCCTTTGCGCGGTATCGGATTAGCGGCCTGGCGCCTGCTTCGGTGCAATCCTTTCAGCCGCGGCGGTCTCGACCAGGTTCCGCCTCCACGTGTATCACCCCATCTGCGGGGCAAACCATTACCATAGAGAGAGCGGCGCACACAGGCCCGCGTCTTCACCCAACGACAGGAAGTTTCCTTTGCCCGAAATTCGCAATCCTAATCTTGACCCGCAGGGCTCCGGCGGCGGCAGTGGCAGCGGCGGAGATTTCCGCAGCCTCACAACCTTCACCTTCATTGCGCTCATCGCGATCCTGGGCTTCCAGTTCTTCCGGAGCAAGGAGAATCCGCCCGCACCCGCGACGCAAACTGCACAGCAGGCCACACAGACGGCCAATCAGTCTGCCCCAGCTGCCGCGCCAGCCGCGGGCACTTCCGGCTCACAGGCGTCTGCCGCTGCGGCAATCACCGCCTCCAGCGAGACCGAGACCATCATCGAGAACGAGCTCTACCGCATCGTCTTCACGAATCGCGGCGCGCAAGTCAAGCACTGGTATCTCAAGAAATATCTCGACCACACAGGCAAGCCGCTCGATCTGGTTCAGGCGCAGTTGGCCGAGCACTTTGGACTGCCGCTCTCGTTCTATACCTATGAGCCGGCGCTGACTGCGCAATTGAACCAGGCGCTCTATCAGCCCTCTGCGACGGGCCAGCGCATCGCTCCCGGTTCTCTCACCTATCACTATTCCGCAAGCGGTCTCGACGTCGTCAAGACGTTTCACTTTGATTCCAGCTACGTCCTCTCCATCGACAGCCAGGTCCTGCGCAATGGTGTTCCTGTCCGCGCTTTGCTCTGCTGGCCCGCAGGCCTCGGCGACATGGAAGAATTTCTTCCTAATTCTTCCACGCTCAATTCAATCCGGACTCTCTCGCAACTGGACTGGTCGATTGACGGCAAGCACGAGAGCATGAAGTCCGCCAAGGTAAGCGGCAACGCTACCTACGACCAGCCCTACCAGTACGCCGCGCTCACCGACCTCTACTTTGCCGCCGCCTTCCTGCCCGATGTGCCATCGCGCGCCACGCTCGTCACGCTGCACAACACCTACGATCTGCCCAGCGACCTCTCCAATCCAGCCAGTCAGAAGAAGCCGGATGACGTTCTCGGTCTGGCCGTGGGTGACGCCAGCGGAGCCACGCACCTGCGTTTGTACGCCGGCCCCAAGCAGATGGATGTACTCAAGACCATCTACTCCATCGGCCCGGACGGCAAACCCGATGGCCCTTCTCTTTCCCCTCTGATCCAGTTTGGAGACTGGCTCGGCCTCATCGCAAAGCCCCTTTATCTTGCCTTGCGCTGGCTGCGCGGTCTGCTTGGGCCGGGTGCCTACAACTGGGGCTGGGCCATCATCATCTTCACCATCGCCTTCAACCTCATCATGCTGCCTACGCGCTTCATGGCGATGAAGTCGTCGCTCAAGATGATGCGCGTTCAGCCCAAGGTCGATGCCATCCGGCGGCGCTACGCCAACCTGAAAATGAACGACCCCAAGCGCTCCGAGATGAACACGGAGATGATGGCGCTGTATCAGGCTGAGGGCGTCAACATGTACGGCAGTTGTTTGCCGATGCTGCCCCAGATTCCGCTCTTCTTCGCCTATTTCCGCGTCCTTCAGAATGCAGTGGAGCTGCGCCAGGCACACTGGTTCTGGCTCACCGATCTCTCCGCGCCCGATCCACTGCACATCCTGCCGGTCCTCATCATCGTCTCCATGTTCCTGGTGCAGTACATGACGCCTTCGCCAGGGATGGATGCCTCACAGCGTAGGATGATGGCCATCATGAGCCCGGTCATCATGGGCTTTGTCCTGTGGCACTACGCTTCGGGTCTGGCTCTCTACTGGGGCACCAGCAACATCGTGAATATCCTCATGCAGCTCGGCGTCAACCAGTCCAGCATGGGCAAGGAGATGCACGCCATCGCCGCCCGCCGCGCACAGAAGAAGGCCGGCGCCAACCCGCGTGTCGTGCAGGGCAAGCGTTAGCCAGTAGGGTGGGAGGCCGCGCCGGCCTCTCACCGAAGCCCGCACTCCCACCGAATCCATGGTCGCAGTTTCAAGTCAGCGCTCCGGCGGCAGAGATGCCGCGAGCGCCTGCTCCAGCACGGGATGCTCAAATTGAAATCCAGCTGATAGCAGCTTGCCGGGAAAGACACGGGCGCTGGCCAGCAGCGCCTCATCGGCCATCTGGCCCAGCGCAAGCCTCAGGGCAAAGGCGGGCACAGGAGCCACTGCGGGACGCTTGAGCTGCCTTGCCAGTGCCCGCGTAAACTCTCGATTCGTCACCGGATTCGGCGCAGTCAGGTTGACCGGCCCTTGCAGATTCGGCGTCTCCATCGCAAAGAGCATCGCGCGCATCGCATCGTCCAGGCTGATCCAGCTCATCCACTGCCGCCCGCTGCCCAGCTGTCCTCCGAGTCCCAGGCGAAAGAGTGGAAGCATCTTCGCCAGCGCGCCGCCCTTCGATGACAGAACAACGCCGAACCGCAGATGCACCACGCGAATTCCGGCTTCCATGGCAGGCTTTGCCGCCGCCTCCCATTGCTGGCAGAGTTCGGGGAAGAATCCATCTCCGGCTGGCGTCCCTTCATCCAGCATCTCTTCGCCCCGGTCGCCGTAGAAGCCAATCGCCGAAGCGGCAAGCAGCACCTCAGGCGGACGACGCAGTCGGCTGAGCAGGCGCACAAGCGCAGCCGTCGTCACCAGTCGGCTCTCGGTCATCTCCCGCTGGTAGGTGCGCGTCCAGCGCCGTCCGGAGATATTCGCTCCCGAGAAGTGGACGGCAGCCTTGAGCCCCTCCAGCATGGCTGAATCGGTAACAGGCGATTCGGCTGCAGCATTCCATGCCAGCAAAAGGGGTCTATTTGGGTCACCTTCGACCGATCTCTGCACCTTCGGGAACTGCCGCACAAGCTGGACCGGCTGGTCGCCACGGGCGGCAAGAGCCTGCAGCAGCGACCCACCCAGCAAACCGGATGCACCGCTCAAGACAACCCGCCGAGGCTCTTTTGTCATCTCCATATTGACAGGATGGATTTTCCTTTCCTTAGGATGAATCCAAACCGCGTTCGCGCTCTTTATTTTATTTGGCAAGATCAGAATCAATTTTGACGACGGCAACATCCAAAAGAATGCGCGACTGACGCGGAGGGCGCATATGGCAGATTTGGCAACAGTTCGCACCGAAGAGACACAAAAGTCGCAGGTTGACCCTGAAACGACTGAACGCTTCATTGCCGAAAAACACATCGGCGAACGCATCAAGCGGCTGCGGCTCAAGAAGTCCATGGGGTTGGTTGAACTGGGCAAGCACACCGGCCTCTCGGCCAGCTTCCTCTCGCAGCTTGAAACCGGACGGGTGGTCCCCACCCTGCGGAACCTGGCGCGCATAGCCATGGTTTTTTCCAAGGACCTCTCGTATTTCTTTGAGAGCGAGCCCCAATCCATGTTCCGCGTGCACAGGAAGAAGGAGCGGGTTCGGCTGCCGCAGACCGGCGTCGAGCATCCCACCTATTTCTTTGAGAGTCTCGGTTACATGGTCCCCGACCGCCACATGGACCCCTACTACGCCCAGTTCGTTCCGCTCGAAAAGGGCCAGGAGCCGCGCGCGCACATGCATCCCGGCTATGAGTTTCTTTACGTACTGGACGGCAGCCTCGACCTGCGCCACGGCGATCAGCACACCACGCTGGAGGCAGGGGACGCCGTCTACTTTGACGCCAGCACGCCCCACTCCTACTGGTGCCAGGGTAAGAGGCCGGCCGATGCGCTCATTGTGACCATGCATCAACCGCCGCAATCGCAGCCCGTCGCCCTGGTGCGTCAGGCGGGGCAGCGCACGCCCGCGCCCGCAACCCCGTTGCCTGCGGGCCCTCGCTGAGTAGACGGATCAATCCCGCAGGCGCTGGTTTGATCCGTCTACTCGTTATGCATGTCCGCAAAGTAGCTGGCGACTTCCAGCCAGTTGTTGACGCGGGTGAACCCCGTTGCCAGCAGGTTATGTGGGGCCGTGTACAGCAGCCCGCGCCCTTCAAACCGCTCCAGGTTGCGTGGCAGGTCATCAATTAAATACTCCGCCCGCAGAATGCTCTTGTGGCCGCAGAACACATAGTGCGTGGGCGGAATAAACGGAAAATGCCGCTGCAGCCACCGGTACTTGGGCCCGAGCGAGTTCGGCACCATCATGGCCTGCGATGCGATAAAGATCTCAAAGCGCGCTCTCAACTCCTTCAGCACCGGCTGCGCATCGGGCATCAGCGGCAGGTCTTCAAAGAAGTCTTCGGCATCCAGGATCGCCCGCAGATGCGCCTGACGATCCGTAGGGGCCACTTCCCAGAGCCCCTTTCCGGCCAGTTCATCCACTGTGACTGCTTCGTCGAATGCCGCGTTGTACCGCCGTAGATGCTCTGAGAGCGTATCCGCAATGACCTCATCCATATCGACGCAGATCCGCTTCATGTTGTCTAGGGCCTGTTCACACTATCTGGGCGGATGGCGTTGCAAGCGAAAATGGGGCCAGACAAAGCCGAGCCCGAAGGCTGTGGCGGGTCCACA
>JAGWML010000124.1 GCA_028873155.1 Acidobacteriota bacterium | reverse complement strand
GCTCATAGGTCAATGCGTACTGGCTGCGCAGCTCTTCTTCAATGCCTTTGAAACTGGTGGACACCTCTTCGACCGACGGCGGGAAGAAGACGCGGCCGCCGGTTTCCTCGGCCATGCGGGTGAGCACCTGGTCACCCTTGCCCCGGCTGGGCGTCCAGTTGGTGCTGATGGTGTAAATGATGGTCTCGGCGCGCTGGCACATCTTGATCGCCTCGTCGGGGTAGACGTGGCTCTGGTTGTCGTCGCCGTCGGAGAGCAGAATCATCGCCTTGCGCACGGGTTCCTGGCCACGGGCTACGTCGAGGAGTTTGTCGCGGCAGGCGGAGTAGACGGCGTCAAAGAGTGCGGTGCCACCGCCGGGGCGCAGGCGGTTGATGCCGGTTTCCAGACCGTCAAGATTGTTGGTCCAGTCCTGCGTGACGGTTGGGGTGACGTCGAAGCCCATGACGAAGGCGCGGTCGCTGCGCGACTGCAACACCTGGAGCAGGAACTCGATGGCAGACTGTTGCTCAAACTGGAAGCGCGTGCGAATGGAGGTACTGGTGTCAATCACGATGCCCACGCGCAGCGGCAGATTGATCTGCTGGCGGAAGGACGTGACGCGGGCCGGCGCAAGCTGGTTGTCAAGAAGCGCAAAGTCGCTCTGCTTGAGGTTGGGGATGTAATGTCCGTGCCTGTCGGTGACGGTGAAGATGAGGTTGACCTCATTGACGCCGACGCGGAGCACGGGCGCATTGTCCGCCGACTGATCCTGCCCGGCCTGAGCTTGGCCTGCCTGTGCCGGCGCAGGCGCACCTACCTGAGCGGCTGCGGTTTGCGGCGTGGAGGCGACGGGCGGGGCTGGAGCCTGCTGTGCCTGGAGCGTGACGGCGCACACGATCGCCGCGAGGGAAAGACTCGACTGCTTTCGGATCATACTTGCCTCATTTTATCAATTTCGTTTCCTGCGGGCCGCGGTTCTGCGAGTAACTTTGGTTTCGCTCAGCGACTCTGGCAGATCTAGGGCTGCGGGCGATGCAGCCGGAGCAGCCACCGCGGATGCCGGCATGGGAACGGACCGAAGGCGAGAAAGAAAGTCTTCCAGTTCAGCGGGCAGGGGTGATTCAAGCTCAATCCGCTTGCGGCTCACGGGGTGCGCAAACTCCAGCCGCGCTGCATGCAGGAAGTTGCGATCGAGCCGCAAACGCTCCGGCACGGCTTTGCGTCGCGTTGCGGCCATGCCCGGCGGCTGCTGCTCGGTGAGCTGACCGGCGGCTCCGTAGAGCGTGTCACCCACCACGGGGTGGCCGATGGAGGCCATGTGAACGCGAATCTGGTGCGTGCGGCCGGACTCAATCCGGACGCGGACCAGCGTGAACTTGCCGAAGCGTGTAGTGAGCCGCTCCATCACCTCATAGTGGGAGACAGCAGAGCGCGCATTCTCGCTGGGGCGCGTGGTCATGCGCGTTCGTCGCAGGGGGTCGCGCGCGATGGAGGCGGTGATGGTGCCTTTGTCCCGCTCGACCGTGCCCTGCACAAGTGCGATGTAGGTCTTGTGAACCTCGCGTCCGGAGAACTGCCCGGCAAGACGTGTGTGGGCGCGATCGTTCTTCGCGACAATAATCAGGCCGCTGGTTTCTTTGTCGAGACGGTGAACGATGCCGGGGCGCAACTCACCGCCAGTGGACGAGAGCGCGCGGAAGCGATAGAGCAGCGCGTTGACGAGCGTGCCGCGGCTGCGCGCATCGTCGGTGTGCCCGGCGCCGGCATGCACCATCATGCCCGCAGGCTTGTCGATGACGGCGATGTTATCGTCTTCATAAGAAATGCGCAGAGGAATGTCCTCGGGCTCGGCTTTGAGCGGCGCCGGGTGGGGCTCGCCGGTGAGGACAATCTCTTCGCCGCCATGAAGCCTGTGCGACGACTTGGGATGCGCGCCATCGACGAGTACATCGCCCTGATCGATGAGCAACTGGACGCGCGAGCGGCTGACGCCTTCCAGCTGAACGGCGAGGAAGTGGTCGAGGCGTTGCCCGGCTGCTTCAATCGAGACTGTGATCGTGCGCGCCTCAGGCATGCGAACTCTCGGTGGCTACGGATTGCGGGTGCGGGTTGGCTGCGCGGCGCTCGCGCAGCAACATGGCGCCGGCGACGACGAGCGCGACGGCTGCAAGCTGCGGTCCATCCAATGCACCGTCGAGGACAGAGCCGCGGCCTTCACGGTCACGCAGGAACTCGGTGAAGTAGACAAGCGTGCCTGCGCCCAGCAAGGCAAGCCCAGCAGCGTCTCCATGTTGCCGGCGCGATGGCAGCCATACGAGCAAGGCGAGAGAGAGGGTGAGCCACGCAAGGGCGGCGTAGAGCTGCACGGGATGCAGCGGAATGCCGAGGGGTGTCCCGCTCCAGCGTGCCGCGAGCGGGCTGCTATAGACCACGGCCCAGCGTGCGCTGGTTTCTGTGCCGAAGCCCGAACCCGCCAGCAGAGCGCCGAACTGCTCGAATGCGAGGCCAAGCGCCAAGGGTGCGGCAAGGGCGTCAGCGGTGGCGGCCAGCGGCATGCGACGCCTGCGCGCGTAGGGCAGTGCGGCCACCAGCGCCAGCAGCGAAGCAGTCGCAGCCAGCAGCGGATGGTGAATCATGGCGAGGCCGAGCAGCCATGAGGGATGACTGCGCAGCACGGTCCAGTTGACGACGATGAGCAGGAGTCGCGATCCGGCAAGCGCGACAAAGAGCGCGAGGATGCAGAGGTTCCATAGATCGTTGGCGGAAACACGCGCCATGCGTGCCGTGCGCAAGGCCAGGCCTAACGCAAGCAGCAGGCCAAGCGCGGTCATGACTCCATAGGATGGAATCAAGACGGGACCGAAGTGGAAGAGGACAGGATGCACTGCAGCCAGAATATCCGCTCAGACTGCGGGGAGGGTAGAATCCGGCCCACTGGGCCGTGGGTGACGCGCTGGTGAACCCGTCCTAGGACGGTGGAGCTCTCCGCGGTTCATTAGGCATTCCGGACTGGCGGACACGGCACACAGAACCGATTGTCGAGTCGAGCCCCTGTTCATTGAATGTTGGTTCAACCAGCGTTGATCCCCGCACCTGCTTTGCAGGCCGGACTTCTTATGCGGATAGTAGGGGCAGCGGCGATGAATTGCAAGTCTTGTGCATGCACGGCGCTGTGTGGTACGGTGCACGGCTGTTTTGAATTGGCTGCATGAAGCCAAATCGGGAATGCATGCTACGAGCCGGTTTTGAGATCCGCTTCCAGCACTTCATCCAGCAGGCCACGCAGGCTGGCGGCGCGGTTGTGGCCCTTGCGCGCATCGGCTCCACTGGATTGCGCAAGCTCATCGGCAAGGTTGAGAGCAGCAAGCACTGCGACGCGAAGAGAGTCGACGGTGTTGCCCTGTGCGGCGACCGCGCGCATCTTCGCGTCCACCTGCGCGGCAAGGCGGCGGATGTGATCGGAATCCTGCCCGGTGAGGTGATAGGTCTGGTCGTAGATGGAGACGGTGGTGTATGCGAGCTGCTGCGGGGAATTCTTCTTCGCCATCAAAACCTCACAACTCCAAGGCATCCAACTGCGAAAGCAGGCGTTCGACACGCTGGCGGATGTGGTCGCGTTCGACACGCAAAGTGCGGACTTGCTGCTGAAGCCGGCTGACGAGCGGAGCTTGCGATTCCAGCTCAGCCTCAGCTTTTGCCGCGCGATCTTCTGCGTCCGCGCGGGCCTGACGCTCACGCTTGACGAGTTCGACAGCGCGCACGATGCGCTCTTCCAGGGCGGAGAAATCATCGGCGCTGAGGGCCAGCGTTGCTGGTTCCACCGCAGGCTCGGCTGTCTCCTGCGCAGGACGCAGATCCTGCTGCGGCTCTTCGGCAACCTCGCTGTCCCAGAATGTCTGCGTCATACTCGTGACCTCCGCGGCGCACGCTTTTCGTGTCAGTATAGCGCCAATTGTGGACGTTGCCGTGGCTAACTGCGCAACCGTGCGCCCGCCTTGCCAACAGCGTCGATCACCTGCGCCTGGTAGCTCTGCAGCTCTTCGTCACGCAAGGTGCGGTCGCCGGCCTGGAATGTGACGCCAAGCAAAAGCGAGTAGTCGCGCGCGCCCAGCTTGGCATCACGGAAGACTTCGCGCACGCGCCAGTCGACAATCTCAGGCAGGCTGAGCGCGGCGAGCGCTGCATCGATTTGTTCCCATGGGACGCTCTGGTCCAGAACCAGAGAAAAATCGCGGCGAACGGGCTGAAAGCGCGATATCTCGCGCGCGGCCGGCTTGCGCAGCGGCAGCCTGTAGAGGCGATCGAGATAGAGTTCGCAGAGAAGAATTGTGTCCTTGAGCTTGCGGGCCGCGGCCTCGCGCGGATGCAACTGCCCGAACCATCCGACCGTGGTGCCATCGGCCACGATGCGCGCGGAGCGAAATGGATGAAGCCACGCGGGCGTGAGGCCGGCCTCGGGCGCGAAACGGTCGAAGTAGAGGGTACGCGTCTGGAAGCGGGTAAGAAGCTGCTCGACGACGCCTTTGAGATCGTGGAAGTCAATGGAACGCGAGGGATGGAGCGGGCTCTGCTCGGCAAGCAGACCGGCGGCGGCAAAGGCCAGCGCGGGGCGCTCGTCCACTTTCTCCGCAGTGCCGCTGAAGACAGTGCCGAGCTCGAAGAGACGCACGTCGCTCACATCGCGATGGAGGTTGCCCGCGACCATGGTCAACATGCCGGGAATAAGCGACGGGCGCAGCACGCCTGCTTCCTCGCTGAGCGGATTGCCGAGCGGCACGACGAGTCCGGGCTGCGGTGCGGTGAGTGCGGCGTCACTCGCCGAGCAGAAGGTGCTGGCGATGGCCTCGTGGAAGCCGGCGGAGCGCAGCGTTTCACGCAGGGCAGACTCGGACTGCGCAAATGGCAGCGCAGTCACGCCACCGCCAAAGGCCGGCAGCGTGTTGGCGAACCGGTTGTAGCCGTAGACGCGCGCGACCTCTTCAATGAGGTCGATTTCGCGCTCGATGTCGAGCCGCCACGAGGGCAGCGTGACGCTCCATGCGTTGGTGGCTGCTGGTGCGAGCATGCAGCCAAGGGCAGCCAGGACACCCTCGACGGTGGCATCTGTGATGCCGTCGGCGTCGGTCGTGGCGCCGAGGATGCGCTGGACCTCGCTGAGCGCGAGCGCAATCGGCTTGCGCGCGGCGGTGCGGGCCTCGAGTGCGGGCACGCGAACATCGACGAGATCGCCCTCGATGGAGCCACCGGCGGCAAGCAGGATGCGGCTGACGAGCGCGGATGCGACGGGCGCGGCGTTGAAGTCGGCTCCGCGTTCGAAGCGGTGGCTCGCGTCGGTGTGGAGGCCGTGGCGGCGCGCGGTGCGGCGCACCGCCATGGGCTCGAACCAGGCGGCTTCGACGAGGACGCTTTTCGTCGCGGGTGTAATCATCGAGTCCCAGCCGCCCATGACGCCGGCGAGGGCGAGCGGCTTGGCGTGATCGGCGACGACGAGGTCTTCGGGGTCGAGCGTGCGCTCGATGCCGTCGAGGGTCTTAAGCTTTTCGCCTTTGCGGGCGCGGCGGACGACGATGCCGCCCTCGATTTTGTCGAGGTCGAAGGCATGCGTGGGCTGGCCCATGGCGAGCCAGACAAAGTTGGTGGCATCGACGGCGCTGGAGATTTTCTTCTGCTCAAGAAGCTTGAAGTACGTGTCGACCTCGGCTTGCGTGAACCAGTCGCGCGAATCAGTGATGGTGATGCCACGCAGGACGCGCGCGGTGAAGCGGCCGCATGCGTCTTCGGCTTCAATGCGCACAGGAAAGACTGCGGCGGCGGGCTTGTGCGCGGGCAGCGCGAGGTCGAACGGTTGCAGCGCGACGCCGTAGATGGCAGCGACCTCGCGCGCGATGCCGTAGTGGTTCATGGCGTCGACGCGGTTGGTGGTGATGTCCATCTCGTAGAGCGAGCCGTTGCCGGGGCCGAGGTCGAAGATGCCTTCGACGGCGATGCCGCGCAGGGTGAGGTCCTCGGCGAGTCTCAAGTCGTCGACTGACAATTCAGGCAGGTAGGCGCGGAGCCACTTAGTCAGGATTTTCATTGTGTATCTACTCTCGTCATTATCAGAGAACGGTCCGGTCTTTCATTGGCCGGCTGCGAGTCCTTTATCAAAGCTGGTTAAGTTGCGCCAAAGTTTTGCGCCATGACGGCGAACAATCGGTGCCAGGGAATATCCGACGGAAGCAAGCCAGGTTCCCACGAACAAGAGGTTCATGATGCATGTGGTGTCTCCCGTATAGCGCAAGAGCGGTCTATTGGCGCAATCGGGCATGAGGAAACCGTGGTAAAAGCTCGACAATGTCACGCTGAAGAGGACTCCTCCTTCGCGTTGAGTTTCAATCCAAGCGATGATTCCCACTAACAGTACCGGGCTAATTAGGAGCCACATCCAGCGCTTAATCGCCTCCAACTTGAATCCCTCATAAGTGAGGCCGCTCTTTGACCGGAACCACCCGCGCCCCGTAAAGCCCGAACCCAACATAGGCAGACCAGTCGTTACACCAAGCAGGAACATAGTGAGGAGATCGTGATGCCGAATGCACTCCCTGAGAAAGGGAAGATCCATTCGGAGAGACAGATGCACCGCTGAGGCGAGAGCCATGCCGCTCATAAACATCAGGAACCAGAACACGACAATGCTGACCCAGATGCGAATGATCCAACGCCCCATGAAAGTGTCTCCTCGAAAGCACTTTCCCGTATCAAAGCCTGCTTCTCTCCCCCATCGCATTGCCTAAACAAATTGCCCCAGGAACCTCATGTCGCCGGCGTAGAACTGGCCGATTTCGCTGATGCCGTACTTCATCATGGCGATGCGCTCGACGCCCATGCCGAAGGCGAAGCCGGAGATCTTTTTCGGGTCGTAGGCGGGCTGCTTTTCCGCGGCAAAGGCGAAGACCGCGGGGTCCACCATGCCGCAGCCGAGCAGCTCAATCCAGCCGGAGTGCTTGCACTTACGGCAGCCCTTACCGCCGCAGAAGATGCAGCTGATTTGCACGTCGGCACTCGGCTCAGTGAACGGGAAGAAGGACGGGAAGAAGCGTGTTTTGACGGACGAGCCGAAGAGCGCCTTCATGGCGTGGTCGAGCGTGCCCTTGAGGTCGCTGAAGGTGATGTTGGTGTCGACGCAGAGGCCCTCGACTTGATGGAAGATGGGCGAGTGGGTGGCGTCCTGGGCGTCGTTGCGGTGGACTTTGCCGGGAATGACGATGCGCACGGGGGGTGGTTGCTGCTCCATGGTGCGCATCTGCACGGGCGAGGTGTGGGTGCGGAGGAGAAGGCGGTCGCGCTGGGCGCGGCGCGCCTGGCCGGCGACGACGAGGGTGTCCTGGGTGTCGCGGGCGGGGTGGCCGGGCGGGAAGTTCATGCACTCGAAGTTGTAGAAGTCGGTTTCAACCTCGGGACCGACGCCGATGGAGTAGCCGAGGGCGGTGAAGACGGCGACGATTTCGTTGAGGGTGCGGGTGATGGGGTGCTCGGCGCCGGTGAGGCGGCGGGTGCCGGGCAGGGTGATGTCGATGGCCTCGGCGGCGAGGGCGGCGTCACTGGGACCCGCACCAAGGGCGGCGTCGAGGAGGCCTTCGACCACTGCCTTGAGGGCGTTGAAGCGCTGGCCGAGGGACTTTTTAGCCTCGGGTGGGGCGGCCTTGAGCCAGCGCGAGGAGACGTCGTTGAGGCGGCCCTGCTTGCGGCCGAGCCACTCCAGGCGGAAGGCCTCGACGGCCTCGGGGCCGCTGAGGGCGGCGGCGGCGGCGCGGGCCTGGCGCTCCAGCGCGGCAAAGGCGTGGTCGAGGGCGGCTTCGTCAAACGCCGTCAGATTGGGAATGGCTTCGTTCGTCATGCGTAATGAACAGGATAAACCATTGCATGGAGCGGCGAAGGCGCATGAACGGCTTGCGGCGTGCGTGCCGGCGCGCAGGCCGAAGGCGAAATCCTCTGCAAACTTTCTGTGGAAAACGAAAATAAATAAGGGGGGGTAGGGGGGGTGGCTTCCGGTTGTGCATAGCCCGGCGAGGCGGGCAGGAATTGCACCTGAATCCATTGTAAGGAAGGGACGGAAATAATCTGCAAAGTCTCCCGCCCGTGGATTTCCACATTTCAAAAGCGAGATGCGGGGCACCGAATTTCGTGGCGCGTCCGATGAGGGCAACCGTGGAGATTATCTGAATGGAGCGGACTTTCTCATCACGTTCCATCCGGCGACCGCGATTGTTCTGACCGATTCGAACTCGGTTGAGAGCAGAAGAGTACTGAGAAAGAAAAAAGGATAGAAAAGGCCCGGCGATTGATCGTGCCAGCGGAGCAGCGGGTGGGCGATGAACTCGCGCAGGCGCTTGATCAGGGACAGGCTGGCAATTCCAACGCCGAGCAGCGCGCCGGCCACGATGTCTGTTGGGAAGTGGACGCCCAGATAGATACGGGGCAAACACACGATAAAGAAGACATAACAATAGAGGAGGATTCCGGCCTTGCGTGATATGAAGAACAAGGTTGTGGCGAGCGAAAAGAAGAGCACGGCGTGGTCGCTGGGAAATGCACTCCAATGAATCATCTCCAGGTCGGCGGACCCGGTGGGCAGGCGGAAGTGGAGTGCCGGCGTGTAGCGCGGGCGCACACGGAACGGCAAGGAGAGGGCAAGAACTCGTGCGGCAGCCAGGGCCGCAATGGACAGGACGGCGCCTGACAGGACGAGTTCTCTTTCCCTCTGGCCTGTTATGGTTCCAGCATTGCGGAACCACGCCCACCACAGCCACGCGATGATGAGACCGCCCTGGATGAGCACGTTGAACGTGACCAGGAAAATCAACTTGTCCATCAGCTCACTGTGCTGCGCAAAGCGATTGAAGAAATGCAGGATGCTGGCGTCGATTGGATTCATGCTGTCT